>DASVZI010000024.1:0-16316 GCA_036391735.1 Rhodocyclaceae bacterium | reverse complement strand
GGGACAACAGCGAGCGGAGGTTGATGTGTCCCAGTCCAACAATTCGGGGTGCCGCGCGGGCAGCTGCGGCTCCAACCCGGATCGCCTGGCCGGCATGCCGGACGACATCCGGAGAAGGGTCGAGAACCATCCCTGCTACTCCGAGCAGGCGCATCACCACTTCGCCCGCATGCACGCCGCCGTTGCACCGGCCTGCAACATCCAGTGCCATTACTGCAACCGCAAGTACGACTGTGCCAACGAATCGCGGCCTGGCGTCGTCTCGGAACTGCTAACCCCTGAGCAGGCAGTGAAGAAGACGCTCGCCGTGGCCGCGGCCATTCCCCAGATGTCGGTGCTCGGCATCGCCGGCCCGGGCGATCCCCTCGCCAATCCGGAACGCGCCTTCGCCACATTCCGCATGCTGGCCGAAAAGGCGCCGGACCTGAAGCTATGCGTGTCGACCAACGGGCTCGCGCTGCCGCAATGCGTCGACGAACTGGCGAAGCACAACATCGAGCACGTCACCATCACCATCAATTGCATCGACCCCGACGTCGGCGCCCGTATCTATCCGTGGATCTTCTGGAACAACCGCCGGGTGCGCGGCCGCGAGGCGGCTGCGATCCTGATCGAGCAGCAGCAGAAGGGGCTGGAGATGCTGGTGGCGCGCGGCATTCTGGTCAAGGTCAATTCGGTGATGATCCCCGGCGTCAACGACGAGCACCTGGTCGAGGTGTCGAGGACCGTGAAGGCCAAGGGCGCCTTCCTGCACAACGTCATGCCGCTGATCGCGGAAGCGGAGCATGGCACCTTCTACGGCGTGATGGGGCAGCGCAGCCCGACGGCGGCCGAACTGAAGGAACTGCAGGACAAGTGCGAAGGCGACATGAACATGATGCGCCACTGCCGCCAGTGCCGCGCCGACGCCGTCGGCCTGCTGGGCGAGGACCGCGGCGCGGAGTTCACCCTGGAGAAGGTCGAGGCGATGGAGATCGACCACGAGGCGGCATTGCAGCGCCGCCAGGCTTTCCGCGCCAAGGTGGCCGCGGAGATGGAGGCGAAGCGCGCCCAGGCGCATGCCGTGCAGCCGGCCGTGATCTCGCTGCATCGCCGCAGCGCGGCGCCCGCGGAAGGACGCCCGGTGCTGATGGCCGTCGCGGCCAAGCAAGGACTGGTGGCCGAGCACTTCGGTCATGCGCGCGAATTCCTGATCTACGAGGCGACTGCGACGGGCGCGAAGCTCGTCGGGCACCGCAAGGCGGCACAGTACTGCGGCGGCGACGCAAGCTGCGGCGAGGCCGAGGACGTGCTGGGGAAAACCATCCGCGCGCTCGAAGGCTGCGAGGCCGTGCTGTGCTCGAAGATCGGCTACGAGCCCTGGGGCGAACTCGAAGCCGCCGGCATCCGTCCGAATGGCGAACATGCGATGGAGCCGGTCGAGGATGCGGTCATGGCGGTGTGGCGGGAGATGCTGGCCGCCGGCAGGCTGGCGGCGCCGGCACCGGAACGGAGGTGCGCCTGATGGCCCTTGAAATCGTCGAATCCTGCGTCAACTGCTGGGCCTGCGAGCCGCTCTGCCCGAACGGGGCCATCGCCGAGGCCAAACCGCATTTCCTGATCGATGCGGACAAGTGCACCGAATGCACGGGCGACTACGCCGCGCCGCAATGCGTCGAGATCTGCCCGATCGAAGGCGCCATCGTCAACGAACTCAACGAGCCGATGAACGCGCCCGGCTCGCTCACCGGCATTCCGCCGGCCCGCTGGGCGGCAGCCCGGCGCGAAATCTCCGCGCGCTAGGAAAGGCAGCCATGGCCGTCGTCACGTTCTACGAGAAGCCCGGCTGCTCGGGCAATGCAAAGCAGAAGCAGGCGCTGGAGGCCGCCGGTCACACGGTGGTCGCCAAGGACCTGCTGACGCGCCACTGGACGCGCAGCGAACTCCTGTCGTATTTCGAGGGTCTGCCGGTCGCGCAGTGGTTCAACCGCAACTCCCCGGCCGTCAAGAGCGGGGAGATCGTGCCCGACTCCCTCGACGAGGAAACCGCGCTTGGGCTGCTGCAGCGCCATCCGCTGCTGATCCGGCGTCCGCTGCTGGAAGCTGACGGCGTGCGGCGCGCCGGCTTCGACGTCGCGGCGGTGCACGCCTGGATCGGCCTGGGGCTGAACCCGCCCGGCGACGACATGGAAGCCTGCCAGCACGGCACGGAAGGCCACGTGTGCCAGGGACATGCCGCCGACGAGCCTTGCGGCCACCACTGAGAGGAAGATCATGCCGAAAGCCAAAGTCACCTTCGAGGACATCGGCGTCACCGTCACCGTGCCGGCCGGCACGCGCCTCATCGAGGTATCGGAAAAGGTCGGCGCCGGCATCACCTACGGCTGCCGCGAAGGCGACTGCTGCACCTGCCTGACGAAGATCGTCGCGGGGCACGAGCATCTTGCCGCGCCCTCCGTGCTGGAGGAGCAGGTGCTCAAGGACAACCTCGCGCCCAGCCACCACCGCCTGGCGTGCCAGGCGCAGGTGCTGGGCGGCGAAATCATAGTAAAGCCGGCCTGAGCCGGCTCAACGCAAAGGGACTGCCACATGCCACTCATCACCTTTTCCAGCCCGCTCCACAAGGACAAGACCGTCTACGCCGTCGCGGGCGACCACAAGCGCACCATCCTGCAGATCGCCAAGGGAAACCACATCCCGATCGACTGCTCCTGCGAGGACGGCGAATGCGGCACCTGCCTCGTCAAGGTGACCGTCATCGACAAGAACAAGCCGCGCATGGGCAATCCGCTCAATGAGCGCGAGCAGAAGGTGCTCAAGGAGATGGGCAAGATCACCCAGGCGCAGATCGACCAGATGATGGTCGACGATTTCCCCCCCAACGAGTGGCGCCTCGCCTGCCAGGTGATCGTCCGCGATGAGGATCTCCTCGTCGAATATCCGAGCCGCTAGCGCAGTCGTCGCGGATCGGGCCGAGGCCGCCTACCTCGGCCTGGCGCTCGGCGATGCGCTGGGCGCCACCGTCGAGTTCATGACGCCGCGGGAGATCCGCAGCCGCCATGGCGTGCATCGCGAGATCCGCGGCGGCGGCTGGCTGCGCTTGCGCCCGGGCGCCGTCACCGACGACACCACCATGAGCCTGGCGCTGGGCGACGCGATCCTCGCAGACGGCCGGGTGGACGCGCTTTCCTGCGCGCGCGCTTTCGACGGCTGGATGCGCGCGAAGCCGATCGACATCGGCAATACGGTGCGCCGAAATCTGATCGCCTTCCGCCGTACCGGCGTGCCGGTGGCACCGCCATCGGAGCACGATGCCGGCAACGGCGCCGCCATGCGCGTGCTGCCCGTGGCGCTGGCGATGCTCGATCGCGACGAGGAGGAGGTGCGTGCGGCAGTGCGGACCCAGGCGCACGTCACCCACAACAATGCGGCTTCCGATGCCGCGGCCGAGTTCCTGGCGCTCGCCGTGCGCGACGCCGTGAAGGGCGCCGGGCTGCGGGACCTCTACCGCGGCCGCATCCGCCCCTTCGTCGAGTCCCATGGTGCCTTCGCGTTCCGGTCCCGGCGGCGCGAGAATCCGAGCGGATGGATCGTCGAGACGCTGCAGGCGGTGCTGCAGGCGCTGCTCGACTCCTGGAGCTTCGAGGGTTGCCTGGTGGATGCCGTCAACCGGGGCGGCGATGCCGATACCACCGGCGCCATTGCCGGCATGCTGGCGGGGGCGCTCTACGGCCGGGCGGGGCTGCCGGCGCGCTGGCTCAAGGTGCTCGATCCCGGCATCCGCGCGGCATGCGCGGAGCAGGCGCGGCGGTTGGCGGCGCTCTAGGCCTTCGGGATCGTCTCTTCGCGCGGCACGATCACGCGGAACACCGAGCCCTTGCCGGGTTCGCTGCTGACCTCGATGCGTCCGCCGTGCTTCTGCACGATCCGGTAGGAGAGCGACAGGCCGAGCCCCGTGCCCTGGCCTACCGGCTTGGTGGTGAAGAAGGGGTCGAAGATGCGGTCGAGATGCTCGGGCTTGATTCCCGAGCCGGTGTCGGCGACCTCGACCCAGACGGCGCGGTTGTCGGCGCCGGTGCGCAGCGTGATCTGGCCGTGTCCGTCGATGGCATGGGCGGCATTGACCATCAGGTTCATGAACACCTGGTTGAGCTGCGAAGGGATGCAGCGGACCTGGGGCACGTTGGCGTATTCCTTGACCACCTCGGCCTTGTACTTGAGTTCGTTCCACACGACGTTGAGCGTGCTGTCGAGTCCGGCTTCCAGGCTCGCCATTTCCATCTCGGTGGAGTCCGGATGGGAAAAGTTCTTCAGGTCCTGCACGATCTGGCGGACCCGCTGCACGCCTTCGAGCGATTCTTCGAGCAGCTGGCGGATGTCCTCGCGCAGGTAGGCGAGGTCGGTCTGCTCCTTCAGCGCGCCAAGCGCGGCCCGCGTCGGCCCGGTCAGCTCGGCCTCGCAGCGCTCGTAGGCGGCGACCACCTGCAGCAGCTTTTCGACGTAGCGCTGCAGCGAGCCGATGTTGGAGCTGACGAAGCCCACCGGGTTGTTGATCTCGTGCACCACCCCGGCGGCCAGCTGACCGATCGACGCCATCTTCTCGGACTGCAGCAGCTGGGTGTGCGCCTCCGCGAGCTTCTTGATGAGTTCCTCCTGGCGCGCCTGCTCGGCCCGCAGCGCGGCATTCGCGGCCTGCAGGTCGGCGGTCCGCTCGTTCACCTTGGCTTCGAGCTGGTCGCGGGAATCGCGCAGGGCCTGTTCGGCCTGGATGCGGTCGCTGATGTCGTCGAAGCCGAAGACGCGGCCGATGATGCGGTCGCCGAGATACTGGGGCCGGGACCGGCATTCGAAGGTGCGGCCGTCGTTCAATTCGAGGATGTCCTGCGTCTGGTCGGCATCGGCGATCTCCTCCAGGCGGCGCCGGAACAGCTCCGTCGCGCGCAGGCGGGAGGCGACGAACTCCAGGATCGCGGCGTCGTCGCCGGCCTGCAGCAGTTCGTCGGGTATGCCCCAGAGGCTGCTGAACAGGTGGTTCATGTTGGCGATATGCCCCTGCCAGTCGATCACCAGGATGCCGTTGCCGGTCGATTCCAGCGTGGCGCGCAACTGGGAGAGCGTCTGGGCCAGGTCATCCTCGACCTTGCGCTGGTCGCGCACGTCGTGCCCCTGGATCAGCAGCAGCGGGCGGCCCTCGTGCGCGACGACGCGGATCGACTTCCTGACGTCGAGCATGGTGCCGTCGGCGCTGAGGTAAACGTCTTCCTGGGCCTCGATCTCCTGGCAGCGTCCCTGGCGCGCGTCTTCCCAATAGAACACGCTCTGCAGCGAACTCTCGACGTCGGTGATGCTCAGCGCCAGCAGTTCCGCCTCGGAGCGCCCCAGCGCGCGGACCGCGGCGCGGTTGGCCGCCAGGATGCGCAGGCTCTCGGGCTCCACCAGCAGCATCATCTGCTCGCTGTTGTCCAGCAGCAGGCGGTCCATCTCGCTCATGAGCCGGCGCCCTCGCGCTTGCGCCGCTCGGCGTCGAAGTAGTAGCTGACCTGCTGGCGCGGACTCAGGTAGGCGTAGACCTCGCGCGGCACCTGACCGGGCCGGATGGCCTTGACGATGTTGGTGTCGGTCTCGAACGCCATGTCGACGAGGATCGCCTCTTCCTTCGGGATCTCCGGGTCGTAGACGACCACCGTCGGCTTCATCGGCTGGTCGGTGTTGATGGTCGCCACCATGGCGACGGCGCCGTTGGCGAGCTGCACGATGGTGCCCGGCGGATAGACGCCGAGGCAGCGGATGAAGGCCTGCAGCAGCTTGGGATCGAACTTGCCGCGCTGCCGCGCGAACATCTGCGACAGCGCCTCGTGCGGCGTCAGCGCGTCGGCGAGGTTGGGCGGATTGCATAGTTCGTCGTAGTGGTTGGCGATGGCGACGATGCGCGCCAGCACGTGGATGTCCTCGCCTTTCAGCTTGGCGGGATAGCCGCTGCCGTCGTAGCACTCGTGATGCTCGCGGATGATGGCCTGCATCGCCGGATTGAACTTCAGGCTGCGCCCGATCTCGACGCCGTACTCGCAGTGCATCTCGTAAAGATGGCGCTCGGCTTCGGTCAGCGCTTCCTTCTTCATCAGGATGGTCGAGGGAAGGTTGCGGCGGCCGACGTCGTGGAACAGGGCGCCCATGCCGAGGCTGCCGACCGCTTCCTGGGGCATGCCGATGCCTCTGGCCATCATGAGCGACAGCATGGCGACGTTGAGCGAGTGGAAGTAGAGCTCCTCGTTGCCCTGCGTATCGCCCATTACGTGGATCGCCAGTTCGGGGGCCGAGAGGATCGAGTCGGCGATCTTGTCGACCAGGCGCTCCGCCTGGCGCACGGTCTCCTCGGGCTTGCCGGACAGGTTCTTCTCGATGCTGCGGACGGTGTTCGCCGTGTCGACGAAGGCTGTGGCCACGCGCGCCGCGGCCTCGCGCTGCACGCGGATGCGCTCGACCAGCGCGCGCTTGGCCTCGAGGGCGCGCTCCAGTTCGGCGCGGGCGGCCAGCACGGCGGCCGACGGCTGCTCCGGCGGACGCTCCGGCGGCTTGGCGTCGCTGCGCGAGGGATCGTAGCGGACCTTCTTGAGGCCGAGGCCGCGGATGGTGCGGATCTGGTCCTCGCTCTTGATGCGGAAGGCATTGAAGGCGAAGGGGTGCTCGAACCACTTGAGGTCGAGTTCTACGAAGAGGCCGATCCTGAGCTGGTCGACCGGGACGCTAGGATGCTGCTCAGCCATGTTCGCGGGCTTGTCGTCGGTTGTCCGTCAGGCATAGCTTGGACGAAAAGCGGAAAAGTTTCCAGCGTCGTCGTCAGGGGCCGACGACCCGGACGACCAAAGGCATATTGCGAAAGCTCAAGCGGCGATCTTGCGCGCCTTGAGGCAGGCGGCCAGGGCGCCGTCCATGGTGGCAAGGTGGTTATGGAACCAATCGACCACGCCGACGGCGACGTAGGCGCGCGCCAGGCCGAGCTGCCCGCGGGCAACGCCGCGGCCGATCAATGCGACTTCGCCGAGCACGCGCCGGTGCTCGGCCTCGTGGATGGCGATCGGCCCGAAGCCGCAGGCGCGCATGAGCCGGCTCTCATTGTCGAAGTGCTCCTGCAGATGGACGCCGAGCGCCTCGAACAGCCGCGGGAAGTCGGCATCCGCGGCCCGCTGGATGTGGTCGAGTTCGCGGATGAACTCCTCGTGCGTACCGTCCATTTCCGCAACGCCGAGGGCGTGGATCGCGGGTTCCCAGGTCAACATGTCGCTGCTTCTCCGTAGCCGAACAGCTCGGCAGCGCCGGCTTCGACGATCTCGATGCCCAGCTTGCCGAGGAAGCGCCGCTCCTTGTCGGTCGGCTGCTCGATCAGCGCCCAGCCGGCCGGCGCGGCGGCGCCGTAGATGAGGTCGGACATTACCATGCGCTCGCTGTCGCGCGTGAAGCGCATGCCGAGGAACAGATAACGCTTGTCGCGGCGCAGCTGCTTGATGAAGGCGGGGACGGCGAAGCCGCCCATCAGCTCCGTGATGTAGTCGACATAGTCGGCGTCCGAGGCGATGTAGGAAGACTGCGGCCGCGGCGCGCCCATCGGCTTGAAAAGCACCGGCAGGCCCTCCGGCGCCTGCTCGGGCGCGATGGCCGTATATTGGCTGCCGTCGTGGGCGAACAGCCGGAAGCGGAACTCGCTGCCGCCGATGCGCGCGCAGCCGAGCACCAGCGTGTGCGGAATGCCGGCGTAGGAGTCGAGCAGCTGGGTATCGCGGTTGATGTCGATCACGTA
This sequence comes from Rhodocyclaceae bacterium, assembly GCA_036391735.1. Taxonomy (GTDB): domain Bacteria; phylum Pseudomonadota; class Gammaproteobacteria; order Burkholderiales; family Rhodocyclaceae; genus Nitricoxidireducens. Next base: position 8,542 of record DASVZI010000024.1, on the reverse strand, counting down.
GGGCGGCCGCAGCGTCTTCAGGCAATCGTGCACGGCGCTGCGCGTCCAGGGGGCGGTGTAGGTGGCGTCGAGGAAGCGCGTCACCGCGGCACGGCCGCGCTTCAGCTCGACGTTCATGGCGGCGCGCGGGAATTCGTACATCAGCTTCGGGGCCATCGGCCGGCCGCCGTTCATCGCCAGGATGAGCTCGTCGCTGGTGGCGGGCATGGGCGATCCGGTTGCCGCGTGGCGAACGTCGGCGAGTACGCCCGGACCGAGGTAGGGGACGATGCTGCCGGCGCGCACCCCGGCCCGCAGCCGGCTCTTCAAATTGTCGGGAATCATCCATTTCTCCTTGTTTGATTCCTGTTCTGCAAGAAGCGCGCCGATGGCGGCCCGATTGCCCATGGACCGGTCGCGGTCTCCCTGCGAGGCCGGAACGATTCGTTGGCGGTGCCCACTAATGCGTATCGCATTGCGCGGCGGCGGCGATCCTGCGCCCTGCCGGCTCCGGAGGAGGAGCGCTCCCTTGGCATTGCACATCCGCTTCGAGCGCAGGGTTCTGGCGTCGTTTGTCCTCGCCGTCGTCGTGGTTGCGGGCCTCGGCCTGGCGACGTGGCAGGTCGCGGGGAACTCGCGGGATGCGGCCGCGTGGGTCGAACATACGCACGAGGTCATCACCAGCCTGGCCGAGGCGCGTGCCGATTCCCTGCAAGTCGAGTTGAGCACGCAGGGCTACCGCCTCTCCGGCGATCCGGCGCGGCTGATCGAGCGGGACGCGGCCATCGCGCAGCGGGAGGCGGTGCTGGACCGGCTCAGGAGACTGACCATCGACAACCCGCGGCAGCAGGAAAGATGGCAGGCCTTGCGGGCGGTCATCGACGAGCGGCTGGCGATCTCCCGGCGCACGGAGATGCTGCGCCGGACGCAAGGGGCCGAGGCGGCGAGCGCCTATATTGCGCGTGCCCCTCTCCAGGAGACGCGGGAGCGCATGCATCGGGTGCTGCAGGAAATGGATGCCGACGAGCGTCGGCTGCTCGACGAGCGGAGCGCGGAGCTGGCGCGGGCAAGGGATGCGACCGGCTTGGGTGGCCTCGCGGTGACGCTTGCCCTGGCCGGGCTGCTGGCTGGAACCTACACGCTTGTCCGTCGGCAGTTGCGGGAAACGGAGGCGGCGCGCGAGACGGTGCGCGCGCAGAACGAGATGCTCGAGCAGCGCGTGCGCGAGCGCACGCTGCAACTCTCGGAAAGCGAGGAGCACCTGCGCAGCGTGACCGGCAATGTGCCGGCCCTGATCGCCTACGTCGATGCGCGGCAGCGCTACGTGTACGTGAACGGACAGTACGGTGACCGGTTTGCAGCGGGCATGGGAGACATCTCGGGACGCACCGTGCGGGAGGTCCTGGGCGAGGAGCGCTATGCGGTGGCCGCACCGCTCATTGCGGCGGTCCTGCAGGGCCAGGCGCAAACCTACGGCTGGCAGCCGTTTCCCGGCATGTGGGAAATGGTGAACTACGTGCCCAGGCGCGATGCCTGCGGCGGCGTGGTCGGCTATTACGTCCTGGGATCGGACGTGACGGCGATGAAGCGAACCGAGGCGGCCCTGCGCGAGAGCGACGAGAAGCTTCGGCTGTTCATCTACTACGCGCCCTCGGCGATCGCGATGTTCGATCGGGAAATGCGCTATCTCGCCTGCAGCCGACGATGGCTGGCGGACTACGGCCTGGCGGATGCCGACATCGTCGGCCGCAGCCATTACGAGGTGTTCCCGGAGATCTCCGAGCATTGGAAGGCGCTGCATCGCCGCTGTCTGGCCGGATCGGTGGAGATGGCCGACGAGGATCCCTTTCCGCGTGCCGATGGCTCGCTCGATTGGGTGCGTTGGGAAATGCATCCCTGGTATGCCGGGGACGGCAGCGTCGGAGGCATCGTGCTCTTCTCCGAGGTCATCACGGAACGCAAGCAGGCGCAAGCGCGCATCGAGGCGCTCAACGAGGAGCTGGCGGGGCGCGTTCACGATCTGGAGCGCGTCAGCCGTGCGCTGCGCACACTGAGTGCCGGCAATCGCGCGATGCTGCACGGAACCGACGAGCAGGATCTCCTCGAGGGCATGTGCCGCGCGATCGTCGACGCGGGCGGCTATCGCATGGCGACGGTCTGGTATGCCGAGCGGGACGAGGGGCGCTCGCTGCGCCCGATGGCGGAGGCAGGCTATCCGGGCGGCATCGCGCGGCTGGCGGAACTCAAGGGTACCTGGGCGGACGACGAGCGCGGTCGGGGCAGCGTTGCCGCTGCGGTCCGCAGCGGGCGCACGCAGCTGGTGGCGGACATCGCCAGCGATCCCGGCTACGCCCCATGGCGGCCGAACCTGCCGGACTGCGCGAGCGTGGTGGCCTGTCCGCTGCGCGTCGACGGCGAAGTGATCGGAGCGCTCTCGATGTATGCGTGCGAACCGGATGCCTTCAGCGCGGACGAAGTGAAGCTGCTGACCGAGTCGGCCGACGACCTGGCGTTCGGCATTGCCACCTTGCGTGCGCGCGTTCACCAGCAGGAGGTCCGGGACGCCATGCAGCGGCTGCTGCGCTTCGATGCCCTGACGGGGCTGCCGAACCAGCTTCAGTTCGGCGATCTGCTTAGCGGCGCGCTGGATGCAGGCCGGCTGGCACGCCAATCATTCGCGGTGCTGCAGATCAACATCGAGCGGCTGGGCGAGATCAACGACGCCCTCGGGTTCCGCGAGGGTGATCGCCTGCTGGAGACCTTCGGCAATCGGCTCCGGGGCGCAGGGCCCGGCGGCGCCGTCGTCGCCCGTCTGCGCGGCGACGAGTTCGCGATCCTGGTGCCGGATTGCAACGCGGCCGGTGCGATGGCGCTGGTGCGCCGCTTGAAGATGTCATTGGCCGAACCTTTCCTGGTGGGCGACATTCCGCTCGACGTCGCGGCGACGATCGGCGTCGCGATCGCGCCGGAGCACGGGACGACGCCGCACGACCTGTTCCGCAGCATGGACATGGCGGTGCGCCAGGCGAAGCGCGGCGGCCTTGCGCATGCCGTGTTCGATCCGGCGGTGCACCGCGACCAGCCGCGGCGGCTCACCATGGCAGGCGAACTGCGGCGGGCGATCGAGCGCGGCGAACTCGTGCTGCACCTGCAGCCGAAGGTGGACATGGCGACGGGCCGCGTGTGCGGTGCGGAAGGCTTGGTGCGCTGGCTGCATCCCGGCCGCGGCCTCATCGCGCCGGCCGAGTTCATCGGCATTGCCGAGCACACCGGGCTCATCAAGCCGCTCACCGAGCGCGTCATCGAGCTGGGACTGTCGACCACCCGCGCATGGCTGGACCGCGGCCGTCCGCTGCCGGTCGCGGTCAACCTTTCGACGCGAAACCTCAAGGACGACGACCTGATCGAGAACATCCGGCGCGCATTGGCCTCCCACGCGGTCGCCGCCAGCCTGCTGGAACTCGAAATCACCGAGTCGACCCTGATGGACGACGCCGATCTCGCGCTGCGCGCCCTGCACGCGCTGTGCGACGAGGGCATCCGGCTGAGCATCGACGATTTCGGCACCGGCTATTCATCGCTCAGCTATCTTCAGAAGCTGCCGGTTGAATACATCAAGATCGACCAGTCCTTCGTCCGGGATATGGCCGTCAACAAGGATTCCCTGTCGATCGTGCGCTCCACCATCGATCTGGTGCACGACCTGGGGCGCAAGGTGGTGGCCGAAGGCGTCGAGACGCGCGAGCACTGGAACCAGCTGGCGGCCCTCGGCTGCGACATCGCGCAGGGTTTCTTCATCGCCAGGCCGATGCCGGCCGAGGAATTCCAGGCGTGGTTGCAGCGGTTCGACCCGGCGGCCGCAGCGCTGACCCGAGGCTAGCGACTCTCTGTGCCGGGGAGGGGGGCCTGCCGCAGGTTCCAGCGCCGCCGCGCCTCCTCCTCGTTGGGGCCGACCGGACCGATGGCGCCGCAGGATGGGCAGACGATCGCCCAGGCGTCGGCGTCCACCTCCATGGGGTTGGCCGGGGCCGGGTTCCTGCAGAAGGGACAGGGGGCGATCGTCGGGTTCATGGCGCGGTGGAGGTCAAGCCGGCTGCGCCACGGGACTGAGCTCCTGCGCCAGCACCGCGTGGTCGAGTTCGTTCTCCCACTTCGACACCACCACGGTGGCGACGCCGTTGCCGACGAAATTGGTCAGCGCCCGCGCTTCGGACATGAAGCGGTCGATGCCGAGGATGAGCGCCAGTCCCGCGACCGGGATCGACGGCACCACGGCCAGGGTCGCGGCCAGGGTGATGAACCCCGCGCCGGTGACGCCCGACGCGCCCTTCGACGTCAGCATGGCGACGCCCAGCATCGTCAACTGCTGGGTCAGGGTCAGCTCGATGTTGAGCGCCTGGGCGACGAACAGGGCGGCCATGGTCAGGTAGATGTTGGTGCCGTCCAGGTTGAACGAGTAGCCCGAAGGCACCACCAGTCCGACGACCGACTTCGAGCAGCCGAGCTTTTCGAGCTTGCCCATGAGCGGCACCAGCGCGGACTCCGACGAGGAGGTGCCGAGCACGGTGAGCAGTTCGTCCTTGATGTAGTAGATGAACTTGAAGATGTTGAATCCGACCAGCGCGGCGATGATGCCGAGGACGACCACGACGAACAGCACGCAGGTCAGGTAGAACGCGCCCATCAGGGCCATCAGCGGCTTCAGCGCGGCGATGCCGTACTTGCCGATGGTGAAGGCCATGGCGCCGCCGGCGCCCAGCGGCGCGAGCTTCATGATGCTGTTCATCATGGCGAAGAAGATGTGCGAGGCGTCCTCGATGAAGAGATGCACGGCCTTGCCCGTCTTGCCCATGTGGGTCATGGCGTAGCCGAACAGGATCGCCACGAGCAGGACCTGCAGCAGGTCGCCGGAGCCGGTGAAGGCGTCGGTGAAGGTCTTCGGGATGATGTGGAGGATGAAGTCGGCGGCGCTCTGCTCGGTCGCCGCCTTCGCGTAGGTCGATACCGCCTTGGAGTCGAGGGTGGCGGGGTCGACGTTGAAGCCGTCGCCGGGGCGCAGGAAGTTCATCACCAGCAGGCCGATGGCCAGCGCGAAAGTGGAGACCACTTCGAAGTAGAGCAGGGCCTTGCCGCCGACGCGGCCGACCTTCTTCATGTCGCCGGCGCCCGCGATGCCGAGCACGACGGTGCAGAAGATCACCGGGCTGATGAGCATCTTGACCAGGGCGATGAAGCCGTCGCCGAGCGGCTTCAGCTTTACGGCATCGATGCTGTCCAGGTAACCGAAAGTTCCGCCCGCAATGATCGCCAGCAGTACCCAGAAGTACAGATGGCCCGTCAGTCGCTTCATCGATGCTCTCCTTGCTCCCGAATTGGTGTCGTGGCGCGGCCGATCTCCAGCCGGCGGGCGGATTCTGCTCGCCGGCCGCCGGGCCGGACAATTGTGGATTACCGATGGAAGGCCGGCCGCATCAGCTCGTTGTCAGCATACGTATGACCTTGGTTGAATTGCGCCCATTCGGTCTTTCGGGGATCATCCGCTTCCGCGTCGCCACAGCGCCACGAACCCGCCAGGAGACTCCCAATGAGCTTCGTCACGACAACGAGCGCCGATTCGATCGTCATCGGCGTGCCCGTCCGATTCGATTTCAGCCTGATGCGGTATTTCCGCAGCACCGTCGAGGAAGCGGTCCATCGGCACCCGGGCAACGAGATCGTCGTCGACCTCGCGAAGACCAATTATCTAGACAGCGCCGCGCTGGGAATGCTGCTGGTGCTGCGCGACCATGCCCGGCGCGGCGGCAAGTCCGTCGTGCTGTCGCGCGCCACCGGTGCGGTGCGCAGTTCGCTCGACGTCGCGAACTTCGGCAAACTTTTCGAATTCCGCTAGCTCTCCGCGAGCTTCAGCACCTCGGTGCGGATGCGCCAGAGCTCGGCTGCCGACGACGGCTGGGCGGGGTCTGCGGCGTCCTCCGTCACTCCCTTCGCGGCGCACAGCGGCTCGAGCAGGCGCGGATTCTCCGAGATGTATTCGTCCCACAGCGCCGCGTAGAAGCGGGCCACCTCCTGGCGGTGGATCTCGACGAGATGCCTGGCGCGCTCGCGCGGCAGGCCGATCAAATGCCCCGGAAAGCGCCGGACGTTGCGGTAGATCTGCTCGATGCTGCGGCCGGCGCGGGCACGGATGCGCGCATGGGCGGCGCTGAAGCGCCGGTCGCTGCCGCAGTCGATGAAAGGGGAAGTGCCGAATCGGACCACGAGGAAGTCGACCCGGCCGCGAGGCGAAAGTGCGGCGGCCCGATGCGGGAAACCCGCTTGGCTAAAGCGTGCGCAGCGCCACCTCGTAGACCCCGCCGATCACCAGGTGCTCGTCCTCGCCCTTGAGCACGCCGGGCAGCAGGCCGCAGTGGAAGAAGACCTTGGCCGCCGGCACGGCCACCTCCAGGATGTAATCGCCGAACTCGCCGGCGCGTTCGCGGCTGGCGGTGAAAGAGGCGAGATTGTTGAACAGAACGACCTGCCGCCGGCGGCCGTCGCCGGCGAGGACTTCGTGGTCGGCCAGCCGGTTGATGCCGCGGTAGAGCGTCAGCGGCGCAGCGTGGCCCCGCCGCCCCAACTGGTATTGGCAGTAGGCGTAGAGCAGGTCGAGCTGCGCCTCGAGGGCGTTGGTGCCGTAGAGGCCGGCGGCGCGCATCTCCTGGTAGCGGCGCCATGCGGCGCCATTGAAGTCGCGCAGCGGCTCGCCATGGAAACGCGGCACCAGGCCGAAGCGCGACTCGACCCAGCCCTTGAGCACCGCGCCCTCGCGACCGTCCGAGTCGAAGCTCCAGCCGCGCAGCACGCGCAGCCAGTTGGCGTTGGCGCGCTTCTTCGAACGGCCGTCGAGGCCTGCGTCTTCGAGGTTGTCGAGGCGGAAGTGCGCGGCGACGTAGTCGCGGAACAGTCTCGTCGCCTCGTCGGCGTCGCCGATCCGATCGAGCATCCCGAACAGTTCGGCATGCAATTCGGCCACGCCGTCGATCGCCAGTTCGGTGGGATGCCGCTGGAAGGTCAGGCTGCCGAGGATGACGGCGGGGAGGTTGCAGCGGTTGATCGGCAGGCGCGCGTATGGCGGCAGGCTGGGCGCGGCGGCGGCACATTGGTCGCCGGGATGATCGGCAGACGAGAGGAGAGCAGACGTGGTCGAGGCAGGAAGAAGTAGATCGGGCCGCATGGCGGGGGATTGTATCGCCGGTATTGCCGCTGACCCGCCAAGGGCGACGGGGGATCTCGCCGCTGCGTGTCCCCCGGCGGACAAGAGCGATACGGCGTCCGCCTCCTCCTTTGCCTTCGCGGCGACGATCCCCCGCCACCCTTGGCCAGACGCTGTGGCCGTCGCTGAAGCCGAGGAGTTTGTCGCAACTCCGACAATTCGCCTCTCTCTGTCGCTTCCGAACGCAACCGCCAGAGTGCGCGAATACGCGAATTAGTTATGTCCGTTCAATGCATTAGCGGGGTCGTCGATGCGTGGCACGGTCCGTGCAAAGCATAGGCCGGGAACACGGGATTTGCCCAGCACCCGACAGACTTCAGAGACAAGGAGATTGCATCATGGCTAAATTGCGTCAATGCGCCATCTACGGCAAGGGCGGCATCGGCAAGTCCACCACCACCCAAAACCTGGTCTCGGCGCTCGCCGAGTCAGGCAAGAAGGTGATGATCGTCGGCTGCGATCCGAAGGCCGACTCGACTCGCCTGATCCTGCACAGCAAGGCTCAGACGACCGTCATGCACCTGGCGGCGGAAGCCGGCTCGGTCGAGGACCTCGAACTCGAGGACGTGCTGTCGGTCGGCTTCGGCGGCGTCAAGTGCGTCGAATCCGGCGGCCCTGAGCCCGGCGTCGGCTGCGCCGGCCGCGGCGTCATCACCGCGATCAACTTCCTCGAGGAAGAGGGCGCCTACGACGAGGATCTCGACTTCGTCTTCTACGACGTGCTGGGCGACGTGGTGTGCGGCGGCTTCGCCATGCCGATCCGCGAGAACAAGGCGCAGGAGATCTACATCGTCTGCTCCGGCGAGATGATGGCCATGTACGCGGCGAACAACATCTCCAAGGGGATCGTCAAGTACGCCAACTCCGGCGGCGTGCGCCTGGCCGGCCTGATCTGCAACTCGCGCAACACCGACCGCGAGGACGAACTCATCATCGCCCTGGCCGAGAAGCTCGGCACCCAGATGATCCACTTCGTGCCGCGCGACAACGTCGTCCAGCACGCCGAGATCCGCCGCATGACGGTGATCGAGTACGACCCGAAGGCCAAGCAGGCCGACGAGTACCGCGCGCTGGCGAAGAAGATCGTCGACAACAAGAAGTTCGTCATCCCGACCCCGCTCGAAATGGAAGAGCTGGAAGACCTGCTGATGGAGTTCGGGATCATGGAAGTCGAGGACGAGTCCATCGTCGGCAAGACCGCCGCCGAACTCGCCGCCTAAGGAGGGCAGAAATGTCTGCATTGACCCGCGAAGAAACCCAGGCCCTCATCGAGGAGGTGCTGGAGGTCTATCCCGAGAAGGCGAAGAAGGA
>DASVZI010000023.1:0-2970 GCA_036391735.1 Rhodocyclaceae bacterium | reverse complement strand
CCCGCTACAGCACGTCCGCCGCGTGATCCGCCAGCCGCGAGCGCTCGCCGCGCTGCAGCGTCACGTGGCCCGAGTGCGACCAGCCCTTGAAGCGGTCGACGACGTAGGTGAGGCCGGAGCTGCCTTCGGTGAGGTAGGGCGTGTCGATCTGGGCGATGTTGCCCAGGCACACCACCTTGGTGCCCGGGCCGGCGCGCGTCACCAGCGTCTTCATCTGCTTCGGCGTCAGGTTCTGCGACTCGTCGATGATGAGGAACTTGTTGATGAAGGTGCGGCCGCGCATGAAGTTGAGCGACTTGATCTTGATGCGGCTGCGGATCAGGTCCATGGTGGCGGCGCGGCCCCAGTCGCCGCCGTAGTTCGCCTGGTGGGCGCCGCCGCCGGCCGTGCCCTTCTCGTCGGCGTCGGCGGGGCGGTTGAGCACGTCGAGGTTGTCCTCGATGGCGCCCATCCAGGGCGTCATCTTCTCTTCCTCGGTGCCCGGCAGGAAGCCGATGTCCTCGCCGACCGGCACGGTGACGCGGGTGATGATGATCTCGGTGTAGCGCTTGGTCTCGAGCGTCTGCGTCAGCGCCGCCGCCAGCGTCAGCAGCGTCTTGCCGGTGCCGGCCTGGCCGAGCAGGGTGACGAAGTCGATCTCCGGGTCCATCAGCAGGTTGAGCGCGAAGCTCTGCTCGCGGTTGCGCGCGGTGATGCCCCAGACGGCGTTCTTGGCGTGGCCGTAGTCGATCACCGTCGACAGCGAGGCGCTCTTGCCCTCGGTCTTGCGCACGAAGGCTTGGAACGGCTTCTCGCCGCCGGCGCCCGGCTCGAGGTAGACGAACTGGTTGACCAGCATGTCGGGGCACAGCGGGCCCTGCACCTGGTACCAGGTGCGCCCTTCCTCCTTCCACGACTTCATGTCCTTGCCGTGGCTTTCCCAGAAGTTCGCCGGCAGTTCCAGCGTGCCGGTGTAAAGGAGATCGGTGTCCTCGAGCGTCTTGTCGTTGAAGTAGTCCTGCGAGTCGATGCCCAGCGCACGCGCCTTGATGCGCATGTTGATGTCCTTGGACACCAGGATGACGCGGCGCTTGGGAAATTCCTTGCTCAGCCAGAGCGCGACGGCGATGATCTGGTTGTCGGACTTCGAGCTCGGCAGGGTGCTCGGCAGCGTGCCGCTGATCGCCTCGGTCTGCAGGAACAGCCGGCCGGTGGCCAGCCCGCTGGAAGCGTGCTCCAGCTCGATGCCTTCCTTGATGGCGTGCTCGCAGCCGGAGATGATGTCGTCGAGCGTGCGGCTGGCCTGGCGGGCGTTGCGCGCGACTTCCGACATGCCCTTCTTGTTGGCGTCCAGCTCCTCCAGGGTCATCATCGGCACGAAGACGTCGTGCTCCTCGAAGCGGTAGAGGCTCGTCGGATCGTGCATCAGCACGTTGGTGTCGAGGATGAAGATCTTGGTGGCGGATTTGGCGGACTTGGAGCGCTTGGCGTTCATGGAAACCTCGCGAGGGAAACTGGCTTCACGATAGCCACAGCCGCCACTCGCCGAACCGGCGAGAAGCGGTCGATTCGGGGTCAATTTCCGGGAATGGGCCCGAAGGCGCCGCAACTTGGCTCCGACTAGAGCTCTTCGACCGCCTTCAGCACCTCGGCCGCATGCCCGTCGGCCTTGAGACCCCGCCACTCGCGGCGCACCTTGCCGGCGGCATCGACCAGGAAGGTCGACCGTTCGATGCCGACGACTTCCTTGCCGTAGAGCTTCTTGGTCTTGATGACGCCGAACATCCGGCACGCCGTGCCCTCTGTGTCGGACAGCAGCTCGAAAGGCAGTCCCAGCTTGGCCTTGAAGCCTTCGTGCGAGCGCAGCGAGTCGCGCGAGATGCCGAAGACGCCGCAACCGTGCCGCGCGAATTCGGCATGCAGGTCGCGGAACTGGCCGGCCTCGGCGGTGCAGCCGGGGGTGTTGTCCTTCGGGTAGAAGTAGAGCACGCAGGCCCGGCCGCGCTGCTCGGAAAGGCGGAAATCGCCGCCGGTGCCCGGCAGCAAGAAATCGGGTACTTCGAGTCCGACGAGCGATGTCATGCAGCCTCCTGGTAGTCGGCGAATTCGGCGAGGAACTCCTTGCCTTGCAGCATCAGAGTTCCCGAGCGTCCGGGAAGTTCGCCGCGGACGATCTCGCAGCGCGGCAGCCGGGCGAGGTCGAGTTGGGCGGCGACGCTGCCGACCGACACGATCTCGTGGCCCTGCTCCTGCCAGCCGGCCAGCAGGCGCTCGAGCACCGGCGCGAGCTTCATGCCCTCGAGTTCGGCATGCAGGGTGAACACCTGGTCGGCGGGGCCGGCCGTCAAACGCAGCAGGTGCTGGTGGACGTTCTCGTCCGTCATGCCGTCGATGCCGATCAGCTCGTCGAGCGTCGGCAGGGTGGTCGGCAGCTGCGGGCAGCGGATCAGCTCGCCGTTCCATACCGGCAGGAAGGGGCTGCGGCCCCGCGTGTCGGACGACCAGGCGAAACCCAGCCGCTGGGTCAGGCGCAGCACGTGGGCGTTCATCTGCCAGCCGGCGGCGCCGTGGCAATGGGGCGCGGCATCGAACACCTTGCGGTAGCGGTCCACCGCCTTCTGCATCTCGGCGGCAGTCCAGCCTGCATCGGCCTGCTCGACGCCGTCCTGCCACTTGACGTGGTCCCAGCAGTGGATGCCGGTCTCGAAGCCGGCGTCGGCGACGCCGCGCAGGATGTCGGCGCAGCGGCGGCCGATGTCGGGCCCCGGCAGCACGGTGCCGTACATCAGGGTGAACAGCCCGTAATGCGAGACCACCGAGGTGCGGCCGACCTTCTTCATGAAGCCGGGGCGGAAGGCGCGCTTGATGGCGCGGCCGGTGTGGTCGGGGCCGAGCGAGAACAGGAAGGTGGCGCCGGCGTCGAAGCGGCGCAGCATGTCGACGAGCTGCGGCACGCCGACCAGCGTGCCGCGGTAGGTGTCGACGTCGACC
>DASVZI010000022.1:0-55297 GCA_036391735.1 Rhodocyclaceae bacterium | reverse complement strand
GGCAGCCGCAGCCGCCGAAGCCGCTGCGCAGACGCGCCTGGCGATCGCCGAGGCCGCCCGGCCTGCCGGCATCGATGGTCTCGACAAGCTCTATCTGAAGGTGCTGCCGGTCTGGTCGCGGCAGATCGAATTGGTGCGCGGCCACACCGAGCAGTCGGCGCAGGACCTGACCACCCGCTTCGGCGGCCTCGTCCAGCGCCTGGAGACGACCCTGTCCGCCTCGCGCAGCGGCGTCGGAACGGGCGATGGCGGCGAGGGCATGGTGGCGCTGCTGTCCGAGAGCGAGCGGGAACTCGATGCCATCCTCGGTTCGCTGCGCTCGGCCTTCGAGGTCAAGGAGAAGCTGCTGCACGAAGTGGCGGCGCTGTCAGGCTTCACCGAGGATCTCAAGCGCATGGCGGCGGAAGTCGGCGAGATCGCCAAGCAGACCAACCTGCTGGCACTCAATGCGGCGATCGAGGCGGCGCGCGCCGGCGACGTCGGTCGCGGCTTCGCGGTCGTCGCCGACGAAGTGCGCAAGCTCTCGGCGCTATCGGCCGACACCGGGCGCAAGATGACCGAGACGGTCGAGACGGTCAACGCGGCCATCGGCGCCACGCTCGACGTGTCGCGCGCCTACGCCGAGCGCGACGACGGCATCGTCGGCGCCTCGCAGCGGGTCATCGAGGGCGTCATGGCGCGATTCCATTCCGCCACCGGCGATCTGGCCTCCGCGGCCGACGTGCTGCGCAGCGAAGGCGCCGCCGTGCGTGACGAGATCGGCGAAGTGCTGGTGACCCTCCAGTTTCCCGATCGCGTGAACCAGATCCTCGGTCATGTGCGCGCCGACGTCGACAAGCTCGAAGAGAGGCTGCGCGAATGCGCCGCCGGCGGCAGTCGGGGACCCATCGACGCCGCGGCGTGGCTGGACGAGCTGGCCGACAGCTACACCACCGCCGAGCAGCACGTGGCGCACGCCGGCATGGCGGCGGCGGTGGCAACCGACAAGTCCGACATCACCTTCTTTTAGGAGAACCCCATGGCGAAGACCATCATGATCGTGGACGACTCGGCTTCCTTGCGGCAGGTGGTGCGCATCGCGCTCTCGGGCGCCGGCTACGAAGTGGTCGAGGCCGTCGACGGCGCCGATGCGCTGGCCAAGCTCGACGGCCGCAAGCTGCACCTCATCATCAGCGACGTCAACATGCCGAACCTCGACGGCATCGGCTTCGTCAGGGAGGCCAAGAAGAAGCCGGACTACCGCTTCACGCCGGTCATCATGCTGACCACCGAGGGCCAGGAGGAGAAGAAGCGCGAAGGCCAGGCGGCGGGCGCCAAGGCCTGGGTGGTCAAGCCCTTCCAGCCGCCGCAGATGCTCGCGGCGGTCGCCAAGCTGGTGCTGCCGTGAGTCCGGCCGCCACCGTCAGGCGCATCGCCCTGGACGGCGAGTTGACCGTGCAGAGCGCGGCGGCGACGCGCGAGCGCCTGCTGGCCGCGCTGGCGGGCAGCGACGTGCTCGAGCTGGACCTCGGAGGCGTTGCCGAATTCGACTCCGCCGGGCTGCAGCTGCTGCTCGCCGCGCGCAAGTCGGCGCAGGCCGCCGGCAAGCGGATGCGGCTGTTCCGGCCCCCGGCCGCCGTCGTCGAGGTGCTGGAGTTCCTGGCCCTCGGGGAAGCCTTCGACTGCGTTGAGGAGGACGAGGCATGAACCTCGACGACGCGCTGCAAACCTTCATCGTCGAGAGCACCGAACTGCTGCAGCAGATGGAGGACGCGCTGCTGGTGGTCGAGCAGCAGACGGACACGGCGGAATCGGTGGCCGCGATCTTCCGCGCCGCGCATACCATCAAGGGCTCGGCGGGCTTGTTCGGCCTCGATGCCGTCGTCTCCTTCACGCATGCCGTCGAAAGCGTGCTCGACCGCGTGCGCGGCGGCGAACTGCCGATTGCCGGGCCGCTGGTCGCCCTGCTGCTGGAAGCATGCGACCACATCGGCGCGCTCGTCGCCGAGGTTTCGGGCGGCGAGCCCGACGCGGGCACCGCGCCGCGCGGACTCGGGTTGCTCGAACGCTTGCGCGCCTACCTGCCGGGTTCCTCCGCGCAGCCCGCCGCCTTGCCGGCACCGGGCCGCAGCGCCGCGGTCGCGACCGGCGGCGTGGCCAGCGACACCTGGCACATTTCGCTGCGCTTCGGCGCGGGCGTGCTCGTCGACGGCATGGACCCGCTCGCCTGCCTGCGCTACCTCGCCACGCTGGGCGACATCGAGCGCATCGAGACGCTGGCGGACGGCGTGCCCGGCCTCGAGGAGATCGAGCCCGAGGCCAGCTACCTGGGGTTCGAGATCCGCTTCCGCAGCGATGCCGACAAGCACGCCATCGAAAGCGCGTTCGAGTTCGTGCGCGAATCGAGCGAGGTACGCATCCTGCCGCCGCACAGCCGGGCCGCGGAGTACGTCGCATTGATCCGCAGCCTGCCCGAGGAGGAACTCCAGCTGGGGCAGATCCTGGTCCGCTGCGGCACGCTGACCGAGGCCGAACTGGCCGAGGCGCTGCGCGAGCAGCGGGAGCAGACGCCGCCGCCGCTCGGCCAGCTGCTGGTGGCCGGGCAAATGGTGGATGCGGCCGTGGTGGACGCGGCGGTGGACCGCCAGAAGCAGATCAAGGAGACGCGGGCCGCCGACGCCAGCTTCATCCGCGTCGATGCGCGCCGGCTGGACCTGCTCATCAATCTGGTCGGCGAACTCATCATCACCGGCGCGGGCGCCCACCTGATCGCGCAGCGCCTTGGCGACGGCGACCTGCTCGAGACGACCTTCACGATGTCGCGGCTGGTGGAGGAGGTTCGCGACTCGGCGCTCAACTTGCGCATGGTGCAGATCGGGGCCACCTTCAACCGCTTCCAGCGCGTGGTGCACGACGTCAGCCGCGAGCTGGGCAAGGATATCCGCCTGGAGATCAGCGGCGAGGAAACCGAACTCGACAAGACCGTGGTCGAGCGCATCGGCGATCCGCTGACGCACCTGGTGCGCAACTCCATGGATCACGGCATCGAGCCGGCCGAGGCGCGCGTCGCCGCCGGCAAGCCGGCCCACGGCACGGTCAAGCTCAACGCCTATCACGACTCCGGCACCATCGTCATCGAGGTGGCCGACGACGGCGGCGGTCTCAATCACGCCAAGATCCTCGCCAAGGCACGGGAGCGCGGCCTGGTCGGCGCCGGCGAGAAGCTCTCCGACGCCGAGATACGCCGGCTGATCTTCGAGCCGGGCTTCTCGACCGCCGACCAGGTGAGCAACCTGTCTGGCCGCGGCGTCGGCATGGACGTGGTGCGGCGGAACATCCTGGCCCTGCGCGGGACCGTGGACGTCGACTCCGAGGAAGGCCGCGGCACCACCATCCGAATCCATCTGCCGCTGACCCTGGCCATCATCGACGGCTTCCTGGTCGGCGTCGGCGACGCCACCTACGTCGTGCCGCTCGACATGGTGGTCGAGTGCATCGAACTCAGCCGCCCCGGCGCCCGCCGCGAATGGGAGGAGGACGACGAGGCGGAAGCGGACGCGCAGGAGGTGGCGGAGCCGTCGTCCGTCAGCCTTCACGACGGCAGCTACCTGAACCTGCGCGGCGAAGTCCTGCCCTACCTGGCGCTCCACGAGGCGCTCGGCGTTCCCGGCGACCCGGCGCAGCGCCAGAGCGTGGTCGTGGTCCAGTACGCCGGCCGCAAGGTCGGCCTGGTGGTGGACCGCCTGCTCGGCGAATTCCAGACCGTCATCAAGCCGCTGTCCCGCCTGTTCGCGCGGCTGCATGGCGTGGGCGGTTCCACCATCCTCGGCAGCGGCGAGGTGGCGCTGATCCTCGACGTGCCGGCCCTTGTAAAGAGTTGCACCGCGACGGCGGAGCTTGCCGCTCCGCCGGCCGCGCTTCATCCCACCCTGTCAGCCACCAACCCAATCCCGGTTTAGGAGTCACGATATGACCGTCACCAAGAAGATGGCCCTGCTGGTGCTCAGCGCCCTGCTCGGCATTTTGATGCTCTCGGGCGTTGCCCTTTACCAGATGGGCAGGGTGTACGACGCCGCCAACTACGGCAACGTCAACACGGTTCCGAGCATGCTGCTGCTCGGCGATCTGCGCGCCAATCTCAACCGCATCCGCATCGCCACGTACCGGCACGTCCTGAACACCGACGCAGCCCGAATGGCCGCGCTCGACAAGGAGCTGAGCGAGCTGCGCCAGAAGGCTTCGGCCCAGTTCGGCAAGTACGTGACGGATGGCTGCCGCGGCGCCAGCTGCGTCGCCGACGACAAGGACCGCGCCTACATCGAAGCAGGCAAGAAGGCGTTCCTCGAGTACGACGCGAAGCTCGACCCGGTCCTCGCCGAGTCGCGGCTCAACCACACGGACAAGGCCCGCGACATGCTGAGGGAGACGATCGACGCGTTCGACAACGTAATCCGCATCGTCCAGGACGATGTCGACTACAACGTCGAGATCGGCAGGAAGGCCGCCGAGGAAGCCGCCGCCGCCAAGGCGAGCGCCACCCAGCTGTCGCTGCTCATCGCGGCATTGACGCTCGCCGGCGTCGCCGCGCTCGGCTACTTCATCACCCGCAACCTGATGCGCCAGCTCGGCGGCGAACCCGCCGTGGTGGCGGGCATCGCCGACCGCCTTGCCGCCGGCGACTTCAGCAGCCGCATCGAGCTCAGGACCGGCGACAGCGACAGCCTGATGGCTTCCATGCAGACGCTGAGCGCCACCGTGCAATCGCTGATCGCGGAACTGAACCGCATGTCGAAGGAGCACGACGCCGGCGACATCGATATCAAGATCGACGAGGCGAAGTTCAAGGGCGACTTCGCCGCCATGGCGGCGGGCGTGAACGCCATGGTGTTCGGCCACATCGCGGTGAAGAAGAAGGCGATGGCCTGCATCAAGGAATTCGGCGAGGGCAACTTCGACGCGCCGCTCGAGCAGTTCCCCGGCAAGAAGCGCTTCATCAACGACACCATCGAGCAGGTGCGCGGCAACCTCAAGCGGTTCATCGCGGAGATGAACCGCATGTCGAAGGAGCACGATGCCGGCGATATCGACGTCCGGATCGACGAGGCGAAGTTCAAGGGCGACTTCGCCGCCATGGCGGCGGGCGTGAACAACATGGTATTCGGCCACATCGCGGTGAAGAAGAAGGCGATGGCCTGCGTCAAGGAGTTCGGCGAGGGCAATCTCGACGCGCCGCTCGAGCAGTTCCCCGGCAAGAAGCGCTTCATCAACGACACCATCGAGCAGCTGCGCGGCAATCTGCGCCGCATCGTCGCCGAGATCCAGGAGATCGTCGCCGCCGCCAACAAGGGCGATTTCAGCGTCAAGATCGGGCTCGAGGGCAAGCAGGGCTTCCCCAGGACGCTTTCGGAACTGCTCAACCAGCTGTCCGCGACGGTGGATACGGCCTTCAAGGACACCATTGCGGTCGCCCAGGCGCTCGAGCGCGGCGACCTCACGAGCAAGGTGACCCGCGATTACCAGGGAGCCTACGACCAGGTCAAGCAGAGCCTCAACAACACCGTCGAGAAACTGGCCCAGACCATCACCGAGGTGCGCGTTTCCGGCGAGACCCTGGCGAACGCCACCGGCCAGGTGAGCGCCACGGCGCAGTCCCTGTCGCAGGCGTCGAGCGAACAGGCGGCCAGCGTCGAGGAGACCTCGGCGTCGGTCGAGCAGATGTCGGCCTCGATCCGCCAGAACACCGAGAACGCCAAGGTTACCGACGGCATCGCGGGCAAGGCGGCCAGGGACGCCGGCGAAGGCGGCGAGTCGGTCAAGGAGACCGTCGCGGCGATGAAGAAGATCGCCAAGAAGATCGGCATCATCGACGACATCGCCTACCAGACGAACCTCCTGGCGCTGAACGCGGCGATCGAGGCGGCGCGCGCCGGGGAGCACGGCAAGGGTTTCGCCGTCGTCGCCGCCGAGGTGAGGAAGCTCGCGGAGCGCAGCCAGGTGGCCGCGCAGGAGATCGGCCAAGTGGCGCAGGGCAGCGTCGAGCTGGCCGAGAAGGCCGGCCACCTGCTCGACGAAATCGTGCCGTCGATCCGCAAGACCTCGGAACTGGTCCAGGAAATCACCGCGGCCTCCGAGGAGCAGTCGGCCGGCGCCGGGCAGATCACCACGGCGATGGAGCAGCTGTCCCAGATCACGCAGCAGAACGCCTCGGCCTCCGAGGAACTGGCGGCGACGGCGGAGGAGATGAGCGGCCAGGCGGAACAGCTCCAGCAGCTGATGAGCTTCTTCAAGATCGGCGAGGACGTGCGCCACGGCGACGTCCAGGCGGTGAAGGCGCTGAACGTGGGCAAGGCCGGCCGCGCGGCGAACCGGCCGATGGGCAAGGGGGCGTTCGCCGCCGTGGGGGCCGACGCCGTGTCCTTCGAGCGCTTCTAGGAGATCGCGATGGACGCTGTCGTCAGCAAGACGGAAGCGCCGGCCGCCGCCGTGCCGCTCGAGCATGCGCAGTACCTGACCTTCATGCTCGGCGGCGGCGTTTTCGCCGTCGGCATATTGCGCATCAAGGAAATCATCGAGTTCGGCGAGTTGACGGCGGTGCCGCGCATGCCGCGTTTCATCCGCGGCGTCATCAACCTGCGCGGCGCGGTGGTCCCGGTGGTCGACCTCGCGGTGCGCTTCGGCGGCACGCCGACGGCGGTGACGCGGCGCACCTGCATCGTCATCGTCGAGATCGAGGATGACGACGGCCAGCAGGTGATCGGCATGATGGTGGATGCCGTCAACGAAGTGCTCGAGATCCCGGCCGGCGAGATCGAGCCGGCCCCCGCCTTCGGCGCCACCGTCCGCACCGAGTTCATCCAGGGCATGGGCAAGGTCGACGGCCGCTTCATCGTCCTGCTGGAGATGAATCGCGTGCTGTCGGTCGACGAGATGGCGGCTCTGGTGGGGCCGGGCGAGGTCGCCGACCCGCTGGCGGAACCTGCCTGAGGCGCGACCCATGAAGGCCGGCGACACGCTCGATGCCCTGCTGCGCCTGACGCCCCTGCCGACGATCGAATGGAACCTGGAGCGCCGGGTGACGGCCTGGAATCCCGCCGCGGAGCGCATGTTCGAGTTCTCGCGGCGTGAGGCCCTGGGCCGCCGCCTGGAGGAGGATCTGATCGTGCCCGAGGACGGCCGCCAGCAGTCGCTCGCGACCTGGCAGCAGGTCGCCGGCGAAGGGCGCAGCTTCCATGTGGCAGGCGAGAACGTCACCCGCAGCGGACGCCGCCTGCAGTGCATCTGGTACCTGGCGCCGCTGTACGGCGACGACGGCCGGATCGCCGGCGTGCTTTCGCAGGCGCAGGACATTTCCGTGGTGAAGGCCTACCAGCAGCGCATCCAGACGCTCGCCTTCATGGACGAGCTTACCGGCTTGCCCAACCGGGCGCTGTTCCAGGACCGGCTGCGGCAGGCGATCGGGCGCGCCAGCCGAACCGGGGAATCGGCCGCCTTGATCTTCCTCGGTCTCGACCGCTTCAAGTCCGTCAACGACGTCCTCGGCCATAGTGCCGGCGACGAGGTGCTGCGGGAAGCGGCGGGGCGCCTGCATGGCTGCCTGCGCCGCTACGACACCCTGGCCCGCTTCGGCGGCGACATGTTCGTGGCAGCCCTGCCCGACGTGCGCAACGGCGCCGATCTCGGCCGCCTCGCGCGCAAGCTGCTGGACGCATTTTCGGCGCCCTTCAGCGTGGGCGATACGGCGCTTTTCGTCACGGCAAGCATCGGGGTCGCGCTGTATCCGGGCGACAGCGAGAGCAGCGACGAATTGCTCAGCTTTGCCGAGGCGGCGATGTTCCATGCCAAGGCGCGCGGCCGCAACACCTTCCAGTTCTATTCGGCCGACCTGACGGCCAATGCGCTGGAGCGGCTGGAGATCGAGGCCGACCTGCGCGGCGCGCTGGCGCGCGACGAGCTGGAGGTCTACTACCAGCCGCAGGTCGACCTCGCGAGCGGACGCGTCGTCGGCGTGGAAGCGCTGCTGCGCTGGAACCATCCGCGCCGCGGCCTGCTGGCGCCCGACCGCTTCATCGGCATCGCCGAAGACACCGGGCTGATCGTCGGGATCGGGGAGTGGGTGCTGCATACGGCCTGCCGTGCGGCGCGCGCCTGGCAGGATGCCGGCCAGCGCGTCCGGGTGGCGGTCAACCTGTCGCCGCGGCAGTTCGCCGACGGCGGTCAGCTGGTGAGGACCATCATGTCGGCGCTGCGGGAAACCTGCTGCGCGCCGGAGTGGCTCGAACTCGAGATCACCGAGCGCCTGCTGCTCGACGACCAGCCGGCGGTGCGGCGCGCGCTGGAGCAACTGACGCGGCGCGGCATCTCCATCGCGCTCGACGACTTCGGCACCGGCTACTCGGCGCTCGGCTACATCAACCGGTTCCCGGTGGACGTGCTGAAGATCGATCGTTCGTTCGTCAACGCGGTGTTCGCCGACCGCGGCAGCGCCGAGCTGGCGCGCGCCATCGCGACGATGGCCAGGACCTTGCGGCTGCGCGTTGTTGCGGAAGGCGTCGAGACCCAGGCGCAGGAAGCCTTCCTCAAGGCCGCCGGCTGTCATGTCGGACAGGGCTATCTCTACGGACGGCCGATGCCGCACTCTGAATTCGAGGGGTTGCTGCGCGGCCGCCGCGACACGGCGACCAGCACCGTACTGCCGTGCCAGGTGGCGGCGTTTCAGGCGCCGTAGGCGGCGCGCAGCTGGGTGCGGGTCTGGGCGACGCGCAGGGCAGGCAGGTCCACGAAGCGGACTTCGCCGCCCACCATGCGGGAGATCGCCTGAGCCTCGAGATAGGCGGTGGCCGGGCCGCGCCCGCCGCCGACGAGGCCGGTGCTGTAGTTGGGCAGCACGGCATGGCCGTCGGTATAGACGGTGCCGATCTTCATGCCGTCCTTCCAGATTTCGGCGAACACTTCGGCCGTCGGGCCGGCGCTCGTCTGCCTCGATGCCTCGATGGCGGCCGCCGGATGGAGCGAGACGACCTCGCTCTGCTGCTGCGGCTCCGCCGCCTCGCCGGATGGCGGGGTGGGTGCGACCGGGCTCGCGCCGTTTCCCGCGAAGCCGGCCTGATGCTGGTAGCTTGCCAGCGCTGACTGCGACAGCGGCGATTGGGCGGCGGTGATGGACTGCAAGGCGAAGCTCCGCAAACGGTGTTGCGGGCTCACTGCGATTTCCGTGCCTGCCTGGCGCGACGCCGCAATGGCGGCCGAGAGGGCCTTTGGACGGCCTATTGAAGCGCCATGCCGGCAAAACCTGCCGGCATATGCGGAAGGGCGGAAGGCGTTTGCCGATCAGATCCAAGAGACAGGACGAGGCCTGTCTCGCTCTGTCAGGCGCTTTCCAAGGGCAGAGGAGTGCCGTCCCAGGGACCGTCCCAGGCCAGCACGTTGAGCACCACGCCGTCGGCGCAATCCACGAAGGCGGTGTCGCCGTCGCGGTAGAGCGTCGGCTTGGCGTGGCAGGGCAGCCGATCGGAGGCGAGCAGCGTGCGCAGCACGCGCAGGCGGCCGCCGGCCGGGAGGTCGGTGAAGGCGCCGGGGTAGGGCGGCGCGACGGCGCGCACGAGGTTATGGATCTCCTGCGCGGGGCGGCGCCAGTCGATGCGGCCGTCCTCGGGCTTGCGGCCGCCGAAGTAGCTGCCGGCCTTGAGGTCCGGCATCTGGTGCGGCGCCGTGCCGGCGATGAGCTGAGGCAGGGCGCGGTCGAGCGCCATCTCCGCCGCCAGCGTCACCTTGCCGAAGACTTCGAAGGCGGTGTCGTCGGGCAGGATCGGCACCGCCTGCTGGGCGACGATCTCCCCGGCGTCGGGCTTCTCGACCATGCGATGCAGCGTGGCGCCGGTCTCGCGCTCGCCGTGCAGCACGGCCCAGTTCACCGGTACGCGGCCGCGGTACTTCGGCAGCAGCGAGCCGTGCATGTTGTAGGCGCCGCGCGGCGCCGCGGCGAGCAGCGCCGGCTTGAGCATCGAGCGGTAGTAGAAGGAGAACAGGAAGTCCGGCTTGCAGCCTTCAATGCGCGCCAGCACCTCGGGCGTATTGGCATCGTCCGGCGTGATGACCGGGATGCCGTAATCGCGCGCCGTGGCGGCCACGCTGTCGAACCAGATCTCCTCGTTGGGGTTGTCCTCGTGGCTGACCACCAGCGCGACGTCGACGCCGTGCGCGAGCAGCACCTTGAGGCAGCGGACCCCGACGTTGTGGTAGGCGAAGACGACGGCGCGCGTCACGGCGTGTCGTTGCGCTCGAGCACGGCGCCGATCATGTAGCGCGGCCGGTGGCGGACCTGCTGATAGACGCGGCCGACGTACTCGCCGAGCAGGCCGACGCCGAACAGCGTCAGGCCGATCAGGAAGAATGCGATGCCGAACAGGCTGAACAGGCCCTCGGCCTCGGGACCGACGATGAAGCGCCGCACGGCCATGTAGACGACGAACAGCACCGACAGCAGCGAGATGACGATGCCGGCCATCGAGAACCACTGCAGCGGCACCAGCGAGAAGCCGGTCATGAGGTCGAAGTTGAGGCGGATCAGGCTGTAGAGCGAGTACTTCGATTCGCCGGCGTGGCGTTCCTCGTGGGCGACCTCGACCTCGGTCGGCTTCTGGGCGAAGCTGTAGGCGAGCGCCGGGATGAAGGTGCTCACCTCGCGGCAGGAATTGATTGCGTCGACGATGCGTCGCGAGTAGGCGCGCAGCATGCAGCCCTGGTCGGTCATCTTGATGCGGGTGATGCGTTCGCGCAGTCCGTTCATGGCCTTCGACGCCCAGCGGCGGAAGGCCGTGTCCTGGCGGTTCTGGCGGATCGAGCCGACGCAGTCGTAGCCTTCGCGCATCTTGGCGACCAGCTTGCCGATTTCTTCCGGCGGGTTCTGCAGGTCGGCGTCGAGCGTCACGACGATGTCGCCGCGGCTGTGCTCGAAGGCCGCCATGATCGCCATGTGCTGGCCGGCATTGGCGGCGAGCAGGACCACGCGGGTGACGTCGGGCCGCGCTTCCCATTGAGCGCGCAGCATGGCGGCCGAACGGTCCTTGCTGCCGTCGTCGACGAAGATCACTTCATAGCTCGTGGCCAGCGCGTCGAGCGCGGGATAAAGCCGGTCGAAGAGGGCGGCCAGTCCGGCCTGCTCGTTGTATACGGGAATGACGACGGAAAGTTCTGGACGGCTCATTGCGGTGTCAGGATTTCGCCAAGCGCGCAGCATACACGGTCCACATCGGCGTCCGCCATGGCCGGGAACAGCGGCAGCGTGACGGTGCGCCGGCCGATGTCCTCGGCATGCGGGAAGTCGCCATCCTTCCAGCCTTGCGCGCGGTAGAGGCTGAACAGATGCAGCGCCGGGTAATGGACGCCGACGCCGATGCCCTTTTCCTTCATCGCGGCGATGAAGGCGCCGCGATCCGTTCCGGCGGGCAGCAGCGGCTGGAACATGTGCCAGTTGGAATTCTCGAAGTCCGCGGGCGGCAGTTCCAGGCCCCACGCCGGATCGATGCGCTCGAAGTAGCGGCGCGCCAGCGT
Source organism: Rhodocyclaceae bacterium (assembly GCA_036391735.1). Classification (GTDB taxonomy): domain Bacteria; phylum Pseudomonadota; class Gammaproteobacteria; order Burkholderiales; family Rhodocyclaceae; genus Nitricoxidireducens. Next base: position 43,768 of record DASVZI010000022.1, on the reverse strand, counting down.
GCGGCGGCGTTCGGTGAATGCGGCGAGATGCGGCAGCTGGCCGAGGCCGACGGCGGCGGCGACGTCGGTCAGGTTGAACTTGCCGCCGAGCACGTCGACGTCCATGCCGCCGTCCGGAAAGCGCCGGACGCCCTGCAGGCGCAGGCGCTCGCACAGGGCAGGATCGACGTCGGCCGGCAGCACCAGCGCGCCGCCTTCGCAGGTGGTGAGGTTCTTGTTGGCGTGGAAGCTGAAGGAGACGAAGTCGCCGAAGGACCCGATGCGCCGTCTCTTCCACTCGCTGCCGAGCGACTGGGCGGCGTCCTCGACCACGCGCAGCTTGTGGCGGGCGGCGACTGCGTAGAGGGCGTCGCGGTCGGCCGGCAGCCCGGCGAGGTCGACCGGGACCAGCGCCTTGGTCCGCGGCGTGATGACCGCCTCGATCTTCGCCGGATCGATGTTGCGCGTCGCCGGATCGACGTCGACCAGCACCGGCCGCGCCCCGACCTCGAGGATGACGTTGGCGGTCGCGACCCACGTCAGCGGCGTGGTGACGACCTCGTCGCCGGGACCGACGCCTGCCAGCCGCAGGGCGATCTCCAGCGTGCCGGTGCCCGAGTTGAACGCCCGCACCGTGCGTCCGCCGCAATACTCCGACAGCGCCGCCTCGAAGGCCTGCACCTTCGGTCCGCTGGTGATCCAGCCGGAACGCAGCACGTCGGCGACGGCCGCGATGGTCGCTTCGTCGATCGACGGCCGCGTGAAGGGGAGGAAGGGTTGGTTGCTCATAGGCAGAGTCTCGCCGCCGGGCCGCCCCAAGGCGAGACGTCGGGTTCGCGGAGCGAACATCCGCTCAGGTGGTTCGGATCGCTGCCCGTAACATGCCGAGCGCAGCGAGCTTGCGGGCTCCCCCTCCGCGAGGAGGGGGCAGGGGGGAGGCGGGTCATGATTTCGCGACGAGCCAGACGCCGATGACGATGAAGCCGATGCCGAGAAGCTTTTGGCTCGCCAGCGCCTCGCCGAACCAGAAGTAGGCGACGAAGGCGTTGATGACGTAGCCGATCGACAGCATCGGATAGGCGATCGACACGGGCGTGCGCGACAGCGCCATGATCCAGACCACCAGGCTGATCGCGTAGCAGGTCATGCCGCCGAGGATGTGCGGCTCGAAGGCGAGCTTGAGGCCGATCGGCACGATGTTCTGGACGTGGAACTCGAAGTGGCCGACGGCGTTGGTGCCGGCCTTCAGCAGCAGTTGGGCGGCGGCATTGAGCAGCACGCCGGTGATGACGAGGGAGAAGGCGATCGAGGTCATGGCTTGGCGACGATGACGCGGCGGGTATCGGCGGCGAGCAGGCGCATCGGCAGTCCGCCGGCGCGGTATTGCTCGTAGTTGTCGGGGGACATCAGGGCGTAAGCCTTGGGCGCCGCGCGCCAGGCCCGTTCGAAACCCGCCATGTCGGGGATGAACTTCTGCGGCTCCTGGGCGATGCCGAACTCGAGTTCGTCCTTGTAGCTGACCATGGTCACCGTGCGCTTGAGGTAGAAGGGCAGCGTCTGGTCGTAGGTGTTGACGCTGAAGAAGGGCGCATCCGCGGGAATCTCGGCCGCCACTTGGCGGGCAATATGATAGGCGGAATTCGACGGCGACAGGCTGTCGTGGCCGTTCAGCGCGAGCTGCGCGAACAGCAGTCCGCCGGCGGCGAGGCTGACGACGGCCGCAGAGCGGTTCTCCCGCGCGGCGAAGACGAAGGCCGCGGCGGCACCCGCAGCGAGGCAGCCGCAGGCGGCGACCAGCCAGGGCACGTAGGCTTCGTAGAGGGCGGCCGGCACCTCGGCGCTGCTGAATTCCACTACGCGCGGCGCCAGCGCCATGCCGGCCAGGCCGAGCGGAATCCAGGGCAGTGCATGCCAGCGCAGGGCGCGCGGCTCGAGGCGCGAGAGGTGCCAGCCGATCAGGGCGGCCAGCGCGGGAAACAGCGGCAGGATGTAGGACACCAGCTTGGAGTCCGACTTCGAGAAGAAGGCGAAGACGACGACGATCCAGACCAGCAGGAAGCGGCGCGGCTGGAAGCGCGTCGCGTCGCGCGAGGCGGCCTTCCGCAGCGTCGCGAGGAAACTCACCAGCCACGGCAGGATGCCGCCGAGCAGCACGGGAACGAAGTACCAGAACGGCTGGTAGCGTCCATGCACCTTGGTCAGGAAGCGCTCGAAATGCTCGTGGATGAAGAAGAAGCGGGCGAACTCCGGATTGGCGAGCGAGACGGCGATGAACCACGGCGCTGCGATGGCCAGCAGGACGGCGGTGCCCGAGACGAGATGGAGCTTCTTCCAGAGCGCCCAATCGCGCTGCCACAGGGTGTAGCCGACGAGCGTGGCGCCGGGCAGCGCCAGGCCGATCAGCCCCTTGGAGAGCGTCGCGTAGCCGAGCAGCGCGTAGGCTGCCCACATCCAGTAGCGCCGCGCGGCCGGCGGCACGCCGTCGCGCTGCGCCAGCACGAAGGCAAATATGGCGGTGGACAGGAAGAAGCTCACGCCCATGTCCAGCGTGTTGATGTGCCCGATCAGCACGTAGAGCAGGCTGCCGGCGAGCACGCAGCCGGCAGCGAGGCCCGCGGCCGGGCCCCAGAGGCGCCGCGTCGCGGCGATCGTCGCCAGCACGCCGAGGAAGCCGGTCAGCGCGGTCCACAAGCGCGAAGTCCATTCATGCTGGCCGAAGGCCTCGTAGGCCACCGCGGTCGCCCAGTACTGGAGGGCCGGCTTCTCGAAATACTTGATGCCGTTCAGCCGCGGCGTCGTCCAGTCGCCGGTGGCGACCATCTCGCGCGGGATCTCGGCGTAGCGCCCTTCGTCGGGCTTGACCAGCTTGCGGTAGTCGAGCGGCCCGAACCAGACGACGGCGAACAGCGCGAGCAGCGCCGCCAGGGCGGCCCAGCGGCGGGAGGGCTGCGCCCCCGTCACGCGGCCGATTCCACGATGAGCGCTGCGGCGACCTTGCGTCCTTCCGCGGCGAGGATGTTGTAGGTGCGGCAGGCGGCCGGCGTGTCCATCACCTCGACGCCGATGCGGGCTTCCAGCAGCGGGCGCAGGGCAGCCGGGCCGGGAAAGCGCTGGCGCTCGCCGGTGCCCAGCAGCAGCACGTCGCAGCCGATGCCGGCGAGCGGCGCCAGGTGCGCGGCGGTCAGCAGGTCGGGATTGGTCGGCCCCCAGTCGGCGTCGATGCTGTCCGGCTGCAGCAGCAGGCTGCGCTCGTAGCGCTTGGCGTCCACGGCGACGTAGCCGCGGCCGAGGGCGGTGATGGTATGGAACGTGGGGCGGGGATCGGCGTGCAGTTTCATCGGCTAGGAGATCGAGGCGCTGCCTCGATTGCCGGTGCGCAGGGCCTTCCGGTAAGATTATACCTTCTCGCGACCCGGCCTTATCGAGGGTCTTCGCTACGCCGTCACGAATTACGGCAATGTTCCGGAAGGATGGTTCCGCCTGATGCAACCGATTGCGAAATCCGCCAAGCTGGCCAACGTCTGCTACGACATCCGCGGCCCGGTGCTGCAGCGCGCCAAGCAGATGGAGGACGAGGGCCACCGCATCATCAAGCTCAACATCGGCAACCTCGGCGCATTCGGCTTCGACTCCCCGGAGGAGATCCAGCAGGACATGATCCGCAACCTGCCGGCGGCGTCGGGCTACTCGGACTCCAAGGGCATCTTCGCGGCGCGCAAGGCGGTGATGCACTACACCCAGCAGAAGCGGATCAAGGGCGTCACCATCGACGACATCTACCTCGGCAACGGCGTGTCCGAACTGATCGTCCTGGCGATGAATGCGCTGCTCAACAGCGGCGACGAAGTGCTGGTGCCGGCGCCCGACTATCCGCTGTGGACGGCGGCGATCAGCCTGTCCGGCGGTACCCCGCGTCATTATCTGTGCGACGAGAGCAACGGCTGGCTGCCCGACCTCAACGACATCCGCGCCAAGATCACCCCGAACACCCGCGCGCTGGTGGTCATCAATCCGAACAACCCGACCGGCGCCGTCTATCCCGACGACCTGCTCAAGGAACTCGTCGAGATCGCCCGCACCCACGACCTCATCCTCTACGCCGACGAGGTCTACGACAAGGTGCTCTACGACGGCGTCACGCACACTTCGCTGGCCTCGCTGTCGGAGGACGTGCTGACCATCACCTTCAACGGCCTGTCGAAAAACTATCGCTCCTGCGGCTACCGTTCGGGCTGGATGGTGGTGTCGGGCGAGAAGCGGCCGGCGGAAGACTACATCGAGGGCCTCAACATGCTGGCCTCGATGCGGCTGTGCGCCAACGTGCCCGGGCAGTACGCGATCCAGACGGCGCTCGGCGGCTACCAGAGCATCGACGACCTCGTCGGGCCGGGAGGGCGCATGTGCCGCCAGCGCGACGTCGCCTACGATCTCATCACCTCGATTCCCGGCGTCAGCTGCGTCAAGCCGAAGGCCACGCTCTACATGTTCCCGCGGCTCGATCCCAAGCTCTATCCGATCGACGACGACCAGGAATTCATCCTCGAGCTGCTGCAGGAACAGCGCGTGCTGCTGGTGCAGGGAACCGGCTTCAACTGGCCGCATCCCGACCACTTCCGCCTGGTGTTCCTGCCGCACGAGGACGACCTGCGCGAAGCCATCGGGCGCATCGAGCGCTTCCTCGACGGGTACCGGAAACGGCACGCCACCTGATTCGCCTCACCTACTTTCACTGAATCCATGAACCCAATCAACGTTGGACTCCTCGGCATCGGCACGGTCGGGGGCGGCACCTACACGGTCCTGACCCGCAACGAGGCCGAGATCACGCGCCGCGCCGGGCGGCCCATCCGCGTCTCCGTCGTCGCCGACAAGAACCTCGAATTGGCGAAGAAGGTCACCGGCGGCAACGTCCGCCTGACCGACGACGCCTTCGCCGTCGTTGCCGACCCGCAGGTCGACATCGTCGTCGAGCTCATCGGCGGCTACGGCATCGCCAAGGAGCTGGTCCTCAAGGCCATCGAGAACGGCAAGCACGTCGTCACCGCCAACAAGGCGCTGCTGGCGGTGCACGGCAACGAGATCTTCGCCGCCGCGCAGAAGAAGGGCGTCATGGTCGCCTTCGAGGCCGCCGTAGCGGGCGGCATCCCGATCATCAAGGCGCTGCGCGAGGGTCTCACCGCCAACCGCATCCAGTGGATCGCCGGCATCATCAACGGTACCACCAACTTCATCCTCTCCGAGATGCGCGACAAGGGCCTGCCCTTCGCCGACGTGCTCAAGGAAGCCCAGCGTCTCGGCTATGCCGAAGCCGACCCGACCTTCGACGTCGAGGGCGTGGACGCCGCGCACAAGCTCACCATCATGTCGGCGATCGCCTTCGGCATCCCGATGCAGTTCGACAAAGCGCACGTCGAGGGCATCAGCAGGCTCGAAGCCGAGGACATCAAGTACGCCGAGCAGCTCGGCTACCGCATCAAGCTGCTGGGCATCACCAAGCGCCGCACCGACGGCATCGAGCTGCGCGTGCACCCGACGCTGGTGCCGGCCAAGCGGCTCATCGCCAACGTCGAGGGCGCCATGAACGCCGTGCTGGTGCAGGGCGACGCCGTCGGCTCCACGCTCTACTACGGCAAGGGCGCCGGCGCCGAGCCGACCGCCAGCGCGGTGATCGCCGACCTGGTCGACATCACCCGCATGCACACCGCCGACCCCGAGCACCGGGTGCCGCACCTGGCGTTCCAGCCGAACGCCGTGGTGGCCACGCCTATCCTGCCAATGGCCGAAGTGGAGACCAGCTATTACCTGCGCTTGCGCGTCGAGGACAAGCCGGGCGTGCTGGCGGACGTAACCCGCATCCTGGCCGACCAGCAGATTTCCATCGACGCCATGATCCAGCGCGAGCCGGGCGAGGGCGAGCTGCAGACGGACATCATCATGCTCACGCATGTCACCCGCGAGAAGAACGTCGACGGCGCCATCGCGAAGATCGAGTCGCTGCCGGTGGTCAAGCGCAAGGTGATCCGCCTGCGCCTCGAAAACCTCGACGGCTAGGAAGACGCCCATGCGCTACATCAGCACCCGCGGCGGCGCCAAGCCCCAGGCCTTCTGCGACATCCTGCTGGGCGGCCTGGCGCCGGACGGCGGGCTCTACCTGCCCGAAGCCTATCCGCAGGTCACTGCGGCCGAACTCGCCGAGTGGCGCGAGCTGCCCTATGCGGCGCTGGCGCTGCGCGTGCTGCAGAAGTTCGTCGACGACATCCCCGCCTGCGACCTCAAGACGCTGGCGGATCGCACCTACACGGAACGCACCTACCGCTGGTGCCGCCCGGGACGCGACGCCGCCGACGTCACGCCGCTGACCACGCTGGCGCCGAATTTCCACCTGCTCGAACTCTCCAACGGCCCGACGCTTGCCTTCAAGGACATGGCGATGCAGCTGCTCGGCAACCTGTTCGAGTACGTGCTGGACAAGCGCCACGAGAGCATCAACATCCTCGGCGCCACTTCCGGCGACACCGGCTCCGCCGCCGAGTACGCGATGCGCGGCAAGCGCGGCGTGCGTGTCTTCATGCTGTCGCCGCACGGCAAGATGAGCGCCTTCCAGCGCGCGCAGATGTATTCGCTGGCCGACGCCAACATCTTCAACATCGCCATCGAGGGCATGTTCGACGACTGCCAGGACATCGTCAAGGCGGTGTCCAACGACGCCGCGTTCAAGGCGCAGTACAAGATCGGCGCCGTCAATTCGATCAACTGGGCGCGCGTCGCGGCCCAGATCGTCTACTACTTCAAGGGCTGGTTCGAGGCGACCACGGCGAACGACCAGCAGGTCGACTTCTGCGTGCCCTCGGGCAACTTCGGCAACATCTGCGCCGGCCATATCGCGCGCATGATGGGCCTGCCGATCCGCCGGCTGGTGCTGGCGACCAACGAGAACGACGTGCTCGACGAGTTCTTCCGCACCGGCATCTACCGGCCGCGCGCGACGGCCGAGACCTACGTGACGTCGAGCCCGTCGATGGACATCTCCAAGGCATCGAACTTCGAGCGCTTCGTCTTCGACCTGGTCGGCCGCGATGCGGGCGTGGTGCGCGAGCTATGGCAGGAAGTGGACGCCGGGCGCAGCTTCGACCTCAGCCATTCGCCGTATTTCAAGGGTTTGCCGGACTTCGGCTTCGTTTCCGGCAGCAGCACGCATGCCGACCGGCTGGCGACGATCCGCGACGTCTGGCAGCAGTACGGCACCATGATCGACACGCACACCGCCGATGCCGTCAAGGTGGCGCGCGAGCACTTCGATCCGGCGACGCCGATGGTGGTGCTGGAGACGGCGCAGCCGGTGAAGTTCGCCGAGACCATCCAGGAAGCGCTGGGATGCGATCCGACGCGGCCGGCGGAACTGGAAGGCATCGAGAAGCTGCCGCAGCGCGTCGAGGTGATGGGTCCGGACGCGGCGGCCGTCAAGGCCTTCATCGTCCGGCACTGCGGCTGAGATCAGGCGACCAGGTTGGGCAGCAGCACGATCAGGCAGGCGATCGCGGCGATCAGGCCGACGAGCAGGTAGGTGGTGCGGCGCGATCGCTTGATCGCGGCGATTTCCTGGTGCCATAAATCGGACCACGCGGCTTCCGCGAAGCTGTCCGGTTTCGTCCTGTCGTCCATGACGGAAAGCTAACGCATCGGCATGCGCTTGTGAATCGAGCGAAAGGCATAGGTCGGTGTCGACCGCGGCAGGCGGTCCTCATCGCACCCGGCTGACGGCATTCAGGTAGGCCGTCACCATGCCGCCGGCAATGACGATGCCGCCGATTCCGGCGAGCCAGAAGCCGGCCGCGCCGCGCGGCGGCCCGAACAGGTGCGAGAGCCCGAGCGCGACGCCGCCGCCCAGTCCCACGCCCCACAGCGCGGCCGCATAGATCAGCATCGGCACCGTCGAGCGCTTGTAGCCGCGCAGGGCGTTGACCGCGACGGCCTGAAGGGCGTCCCCCAGGTGGTAGAAGCCGACCAGGACGATCAGCGGCACGGCGGCCGCCCTGACGGCAGGGTCGGGCGTGTAAAGCGCGGCGATGGCCGGGGCGGAGCTCCACAGCAGGGTGCTGAGGATCGCGGCGAGGCCAAGCCCGACGCCGATGCCGGTCCACGAGGCGCGGCGCGCCCGCGCCGGTTGTCCCGCGCCGATGGCGTGGCCGGCCAGAACGGCGGTGGCGCTGCCGAGCGACAGCGGCAGCATGTAGGCGAGCACGGCGAGATTGGCGGCGATCTGATGCGCGCCGGCGACGACCGGGCCCAGCCGGGCGATGAACAGCGCCATGAAGGTGAAGGCGGTGACGTCGGCAAGGAAGGTCAGGCCGATCGGGACGCCGAGGCGGAGGAAGGCGAGCATCGCCTCGAGATCGGGACGCCACGCGCCGCGCCCCAGCTTGAACTCCGCATAGTCGGGGTGGCGCAGGCACCAGCGCCAGGCGAGCACCGCGATCAGCGACATGTCGATGGCCGTGGCGACCGCGCAGCCGGGGCCGCCCAAAGCGGGAAAGCCCAGCAGTCCGTACATGAACACGGCGTTGAGCGGGATCTTGAGCGCCAGGGCCAGCAGGTTGAAGACCATCACCGGGCGCGGCCGGCCGATGCCGGTCGACAAGCCGAAGAACAGGCGGAAGCCGACGATGCCGGGAACGGCCCACGCCGATGCATCGAGGTAGGCGCGCACCTTGGCATCGACGTCCGGCTGCAGTTCCGAGATCGCCAGGAAGGGCTGTGGAAAGCGCAGCAGCAGGACGATCACCATGCCCAGCGCCAGCGAAATCCAGACCGCCTGGTGGATTTCGCGGCCGATGTCGCTGCGCTGCCCGGCACCGAAGAGCTGGGCCACCGTCGGCGGCAGGGCCAGCAGCACGCCGAGCAGCGACACCAGCACGGTGGCCTGGACCGCGGCGCCGATGCCCACCGCGGCGAGATCGAGGGCGGACAGCCGCCCCGCCATGATGGTATCGAAAGCCCCGTTCGCCACGATCGCGAGCTGCGCGACCAGGACCGGCCAGGCGAGGTGCAGCAGTTCGCGGATGGGCGACGCGGGGCGGGAGTCCATGCCCCGAGTATCGCCCAGATCGGCGGCCGCCTCGCGGTTACCCGTTTACCGGTAGTCAAGTCGGCGGCTTCCCGGTATTTCGCGCCGGATGCGCCGCGCATACAGTCCAGGCCTTCTCAGCGGAAGGCACGGGCATGGGCAGCAGGATGGCATTGGCGCAGCAGGGATACCGTGCCATATTGCAGCGTCTGCGCCCCGTTTCCGGGCTGCCATTGGGGCGATGGTCGGACTTGGCGGCCTACGCGGGGCTGGCGCTGCTGGCGTTCGCCATCCTCTTCCATGGAATCGGCGACATCGGCATCCTCGACGGCAACGAGTCCCTCTACGTCGAGGCGGCGCGCGAGATGCTGCAGACGGGCGACTGGGCCGTGCCCACGCTCGACGGCCTGCCTTATCTCGAAAAGCCGCCGCTGTTCGTCTGGCTGCTCGCCGCGGCGAGCCACAGCGGGTTTTCGATAGAAGGGGCGGCGCGCCTGGTGAGCGGCGCCGCCGTCCTGGTCCTGGCGCTCGGCGTCGGGCGATACGCGCTGCGGCTCGGCATCGAGGGCCGCGGCATCGTCGCGCCCTTCGTGCTGCTGACCAGCCTCGGCGTGGCGATCATGGGGCGCGTGGCCATGCCCGACCTGCTGCTGACCGCCCTGTTTGGCCTGGCCTGCCTGGGCTTCTTGATGGCGCTGCACGAAGGCAGAGCCCGGCCCGCGCGCATCGCCGCAGGGCTGCTGGGGGCGGCATCGCTGGTCAAGGGCGCGCTGCCCATTGCGCTGTTCGCGCTGATCGTGGCGGCCTGCTACGCGATCGAGAAGCCGTGGCGGCCGGCCATCCGACGCCTGCTCGGCGATCCCGTCGCCATCGCGCTGCTGTGCCTGCCGATCTGCATCTGGCTGGTTGCGATCGATACCGCGCTGCCAGGCGCGGCTTCCTACTTCATCGTCGAGGAACATGTGCTGCGCTTTCTCGGCCTGCGCGAGCCGCACGACTACTATTCGGGCTCGCCGCTCTACTACCTCCCGCGGCTGTTCCTGTTCTTCTTTCCCTGGCCGGCGGCGCTTGCAGCCGGATGGCTCGCGAAGCGGCACTGCGGCGATGCCGGGCAGCGCCGCGTGCGTCGCTATCTCTGGCTATGCGTTTGGATTCCGCTGTCGTTCTTCAGCCTATCGAATGCCAAGGCGAACTACTACATCGTCGTCTGCCTGCCGGCGATGGCCCTGCTGACGGCCGATGCCCTGCCGGCGCTGCTGGAGCCGCGGCGGCGCGTGGCGCAGGCGATTGCGGTGCTGCTGCCCGGCGCCCTCCTGGCGGGCGTCGTCGTCGTGGCCATGACGGGAGCCGGGGGCAACGCCGCCGCCCTGCTGGCGCCGCTGCGCGACGGCGGCGCAGCGGGTACGGGCCTCGCTCTTGCCGCGTTGTCGGCGGGTGCCTTGGCGTTCGTGACGGCGAGGCGCGGCGCGCTCGCCTTCGCTTTGCTGGGCTTCTCCTCGCTGCCTTTGCTGCTGGAGGTGCAGCGTCTTGCGGTCGACGCCGATGCCTCGATTTCCGCCCGGGCTGCGGCGGTGTACATCCGCAGCCACTACGACCCGGAGACGCCGGTCTATCTCTTCGAGGATTTCGAATCGGCCGGCGCCCTTCCGATCTACCTCGGCCGCACCGTGCCGGTCGTCGACAGCAAGAGCAACGATCTCCACTACGGCCGCCGCGTCCTGCGCCGCCACCCCAGCCTGGTGGGCGCCGACGGCGTGCCGCGCAATGCCGTGGTGGTGGTGCTGAAGAACCGGCGGGCCGACTTCGCGCGTTCGCCGCTGGCCGCAAGGTCCGTCTCCGTGGTCGATATCGGGCGCGCCGGCCTCTATCTCGTTGCCGATTGATCCACAGGGCAAGGCTGCCGTACTCGATTCCCGGGTTTGCGGCGGCTTGACGCAGGCATTATCCTTGGTGTTCCCATCAACAATGACAAGGCCACCGGGATTGCGGCGATAGCCGCGATGCGTCCAACCTAGCCCGATGTATCCCAATCAACTGCGACTGCGTTGGATCTTCCTCGCCGCCATGCTGCCGGTGCTGGTCGCGCTCGTCCTGTCGCTGGCACGCTCCTACCAGCGCGAGCGCGCGGACCGGGAAGCCCATGCGATGCAGGCGACGCGCGCCTTCGCACAGGCCTTCGACCGCGAGGTCCTCGGGGCACAGCGCGCCGTTCAGGCGCTGGCCACCGCCGCGCGCAATGTCGATGGCAAGGGCCTCGCCGGCTTCCATGCCGTCGCGCGCGAGGTCGTGGGCGATGCGGATGCCGCCGACCTCATCGCGCTGACCGATGCCCACGGGCAACTGCTGTTCAATACCGTGGTGCCTTTCGGCACCGCGCTGCCGCGCACCGAAAACCCCGATATGCTGAATGCGGTGCTGGCCACCGGCAAGCCGCAGGTGTCGGACCTGCTGAAGGGCACCGTGTCCAAGCGCGAGGCCATTGCCATCGGCGTTCCCGTGCGCCGCGGCGATCGCATCCAGTACGTCATGACGGCTGCGCTGACGACCGAGCGGCTGAACCGGGTCCTGCACTCGCAATCGCTGCCCCCGGGCTGGATCGCAGGCGTCTTCGACCGCAAGGGCGTGCTGGTCGCGCGCACCCCCGATCCGGAGACCTTCGTCGGCCAGCGGGCCGCGCCTGCCTTGGTGGGGAGCCTGTCGGGGCCACCGGAGGGGATACTCGAGGCGCCTTCGCTCGAAGGAGTCCCGGTCATCGTCGCCTACAGCCGCTCGCCGGTCACCGGCTATACGGCAGCCATCGGCATTCCTGCGGACGTGCTGCGAGCCGAACTGCGGCACAACGTCGCGCTGGGGGCAGCCGCGATCCTGCTGGTCATCGCGGCCAGCCTCTACCTCGCGTGGCGATTCGGCAGCCAGACGCTGAACGCCGTGAGCGGACTGTCGGATGCCGTCGAGGCGGCCGCGGCCGGCCGCGCCGACTACAAGCTGCCGGCCGCCGGCCCTGCCGAGATCGTCGGTCTTGCCGGGCGATTCGACCGGATGATGGAGGCTCGGCGCAAGGCCGAAGCGAGCGCCGTCAACGAGCAGCTGCGCCTGTTCAACATCCTCGAAACCCTGCCTTCCTACGTCCTGCTGTTGACTCGCGACTACCACGTCGCCTTCGCGAACCGCGTCTTCCGCGAGCGCTTCGGCGATTCGCACGGCCGCCGCTGCTACGAGTTCCTGTTCGACCGCAGCGCGCCCTGCGAGACCTGCGAGACGTATTGCGTCCTGGACGGACCCGAATCGCACGTCTGGGAGTGGACGGGCCCCGACGGCCGCGAATACCTGGTCTACGACCGCCGCATCACCGACGGCGAAGGCAACCGCAGCGTCCTCGAGATGGGCATCGACATCACGGAGCGCAAGCGCGCCGAGCGCGAACAGCAGCGCCTGCATCGCGCATTGCGGCTGCTCAGCGACAGCAGCTTGCTGATGGTGCAGGCGGAAGACGAAACGAAGCTGCTGGCCGGAGTGTGCCGGCTGGTGGTCGAGACCGGCGGCTATTTGATGGCTTGGATCGGCCTGGCCGAGTCCGACGAGGCGAAGTCGGTGCGCCCCGTGGCGCAGTCGGGATACGAGGAGGGCTACCTGGAATCCATCTCGGTCTCCTGGGACGAGAACCGCGACATCGGCCGGGGGCCGACCGGCACCGCCATCCGCACCGGCCAGACGCAGGTCAACCAGAACTGCCAGACCAACCCCGTCATGGGACCGTGGCGCGAGGCGGCCGTCAAGCGCGGCTACCAGTCGAGCATCGCCCTGCCTTTGATTGGCAAGCAGCAGACCCTGGGCGCATTGACGCTCTATGCGTCGGAGGCCGATGCCTTCAATACCCAGGAGATGGCGCTGCTCGAGGAGCTTGCGCGCAACGTCGCCTTCGGCATCGAGACCTTGCGCGCGCGGCACCTGCGCGAGCGTGCCGAGGCCGCGACCCAGGCGAAGAGCGCCTTCCTCGCCAACATGAGCCACGAGATACGCACGCCGATGAACGCCATCCTCGGCATGGCGCACCTGATGCGCCGCGACGGCGTAACGGCCAAGCAGGCCACGCAACTGGACAAGATCGACGTCGCCGCCGCCCACCTGCTGCGCATCATCAACGACGTGCTGGACCTCTCCAAGATCGAGGCCGGCAAGCTGGCGCTGGTCGAGGAGGCGATCAGCCTGCCGGGAATGCTGTCCAACATCGTCTCCATCCTGTCGCCCCGCGTGAACGAGAAGAAGCTGCGCCTGGTGGTGGACGCCGCACCGGTGGCCGCCAGCCTGCGCGGCGATCCGACGCGCCTCACCCAGGCGCTCCTCAATTACGCCAACAACGCCGTCAAGTTCACCGATAGCGGGACCATCACGCTGCGCACCGTCGTCATCGAGGAGGACGACGTCTCCGTGCTGTTGCGCTTCGAAGTGAGCGATACCGGCATCGGCATCCCGCCGGAAAGCCTGGACCGGCTGTTCACGGCCTTCGAACAGGCCGACAACTCGACCACGCGCGCTTTTGGGGGCACCGGCCTCGGCCTGGCGATCACCAAGCGGCTCGCCCAGTTGATGGGCGGCGAGGCTGGCGTCACCAGCGCGGCGGGTCAGGGAAGCACCTTCTGGTTCACCGCACGGCTGGCGAAGGCGGCCGCGGGGGAACCGGGCAAGGTGCAGCAAGCGAGCGAGGAGGCGGGGGCGCCGGAGCACGACTTCGGCGGCAGGCGCCTGCTGCTGGTCGAGGACGATCCGATCAACCGCGAGATCGCGCTCGAATTGCTGGGCGATGTCGGCCTGGAGGTCGACTTCGCGGTCGACGGCGAGCAGGCCGTCGCCAAGGCAGCGGCGGTCGCCTACGACATCATCCTGATGGACATGCAGATGCCGCGCGTGGACGGACTCGAGGCAACGCGGCGGATCCGCGCGCTGCCCGGCGGCGGGGACATGCCGATCATCGCCATGACGGCGAACGCGTTCTCCGAGGACCGCCTGCGCTGCGAGGCTGCCGGCATGAACGATTTCCTTTCCAAGCCGGTGATGCCGCAGCATCTCTACGCGACGCTGACGCGCTGGCTGAGGCAGGGCGGCGGCCGTTAAGAACTCCGGGCCGCCTGGGCGGCCGGGGTCAAGATCCTTCCGGTGCTCCGATGCAGCCGGGCTAGCGCTTGCGCAGGGCCGGGGCAATGCGCCCGGCGCCGAGGTCGCGGCTGGCATGCCGCGCGGCTTCGATCACGTTGGCCGCCGCCACGCGGGCGCTCTCCGCCAGGCCGTCGCGCCCGAGGTCGGGCGACTTGCCGTCGCGCACGCCGCCGGCCGCGGCAACGCCGACGCCGTGGCGGTAGACCATTTTCCCTCCGAGGTAGGCCGTATAGGCCATGCCGGCGACGACGGCCAGGCCGGTCACCAGGTAGCCGGTGCCGGGATAGGCGGTGCGCGCCCGCGCCACCGCGAGCCCGGCGACCACGCCCACTATGCCGGCGTTGAGGTTGCGGTGGGTGACAAGCAGGTCATTGGCCTCGCCCGTGCGCGTCACGGCCTCCTGGGCCGCGAGCCCCGCCGCCGCGGTGGCCGCGCCGCTCGCCGCCGCCACCGGCATCAGCGCCTTGGCGAATCGCATCAGGACCCTGTTGTCGGTCAGCCGGCCGATCAGGTCGCTGGCGATGGCCAGCGGCACCAGCACCAGCGGAAAATGGGCGAGGCTCGGGTGGATCTCGTGCAGGCGTATCGACATGCGGCCCTCGGCGGGGGATGGGCGGTCTACCGAGGACCGGCGGACGCATCTGCCGGTTCCTGCGCCGGATGGCGCAGGCCGCTACTGGCCGGCGGACGCCTGCGAGCGGAGCTCCGGCCAGAACGACCACAGCAGGGAACAGGCGAGCGCCGCTGCCGCGACATCGACGCCCCAGTCCCACACCGAGGCGGTGCGATAGGGAAAGAAGCTCTGTACGAATTCGTCGAAGGCGCCCATGGCTGCGATGGTGGTCATCGACTTGATGGCGCGGGCCGGCCGATCCCCCCTGCCGCCGACGAACAGCAGCAGCGCCAGTCCCGCGTAGGCGAGCGAGTGCAAGACCACGCCGGGCGCGAATTCGCCGACTTCCTCGCGCGCACCCGGGATCGAGCCGAGCACGACGATCAAAAGGTAGATGACCAGGGCGCTCGAATGGCAAACGCGTTGCCATGCCGGGTCGAAGGCAAGGGTGGCGAGCAGGCGTCTCATGGAGGAGGCCAGTATAACCGCGCATGTCGGCGGAATCTGGCGGCGGGGCAGTTCGTTTGGCGGAGAGGGCGGGATTCGCCCTTATGGTTTCTTTGCCGGCTTCTTCTTCGGTGTCGGCGTCGCCGGCTTGAGGAGCCGGCTATCGTAGAGCCACTTGCGCTCGATCGTTGCCTTGATCTTCTTAGCGTCAGGGTGTGCCGGATTGATCAAGACGTTAAGTTCATCCGGGACAATGACTGAAGGTAGCTCGATCACGGCGCTGCGCTGCTGCATAACCCATTCATCTCCGAACTCGGTTGAGGTCAGCGCTGCGGGCACGGCATCCCAGCCTGGCGGAGCGGTCTTGTCGGTGTAGGTCTCGCGCCTCTTCCAGACCGCCGGTGGAATATCGACGGCCACCAGGTAGCGATTCAACGGAAGGTCATCGGCCTCGAGATGGACCACCGTCTCCAGCGTGGCCAGTGCGATCGACCCAGCACAATAGACGACTGGGACATTGACGCTGTTCCAGCGGCCACCCGTAATCTTGGCGCCAGTGCCGGAAAGGTCGTCCGCCTTGTACGTCGGCGCATTGGTCGCGATGCGCCAGACGCGCTGCATCAGGCGTACGCTCCGGACTGAATCTGCGCCAGGAGCTTGGACACGAGCTGCTGACCGACCACCGTATCCAGGAACTCATCCGGCTTGCGACCGCCCAGAGCGGGCAGGGGCTTTCGGATCCAGCGGGCGAGCCATTCGCCGGCGTCGAAGCCAGTGGGATCACCCGATTCGGCAACGATGACTTCCACCTGGCCAATCAGGCGCTGCAGACCGAGCACGCGCTCTGATTGCTCGGGCGTCAAGTCCTTGTCGTCCTTGATCTTCTTGTCGACCGTGGACTTTGGAAGCCCGAGGACTTCGGTCACGATTCCTTTGTCGAGATGGAGGGTTGCGCCGAGGGCTTCAACGTTTACGGCGGGAACGCCGTGCCGGATGACATGAACCATATCAAGGGCGTCCCAATGAAAAGCCTTGGAGGGCGGCAGCGTTCTCATGGGGGCATGCCCCTTGAATGCGCGTCCCTCAGTGCCCTTAAAGAGGGCTAACTTCGTTTTCTTGATGATCGCTTCCGTCGTCGAAGTATCCCGGATGACGAAGGCGAAGCCCTTCTTCTTGGTCGGCGGAGTCTTCGGCGTTGACCGCGTCACTGGCCATTGGAGGCCGGAGACTGCAGCTGACTTTGCCTGCTTCTTGCCGGAGGACGTCTTTGCGGTGCGGCGGGCGGAAGATGGCGTGGTCGTCATGGCGAATCCTCAAGTGAGGAATCAGTATAGCTCAATCGAGGGACGGCAATAAGGCTGATTTGGAAGGCTGCATCCCGTGCGCGATGGGAGTTCGCCAGTCGCCGCTGCGGGCCTGCCGACTTGCCATACTCTTGAGTTAGGTCGACGTGCCTGAATGCACGTATATTCCCATCACGCTTTTGCCATGCTAGAAGCGCATCCAGTCCGGCTCGTCAGTCCGGCTTGTGGCAAAGAGCATACCGCGCTGTATCGCGCAATGCCTGCTGGGTGTTTGTGGGGTGTTGTGGCGGAGAGGGCGGGATTCGAACCCGCGTTAGGTTATTCACCTAAACACGCTTTCCAGGCGTGCGACTTAAACCACTCATCCACCTCTCCGCGGCTCGCCTCGGCTTTTGAGCGAGGCGCGGATTCTACCAGAAGGCGCCCTATTGTTCTACGTGGCGCAGGGACAAGTCGACGGCGCGCAGATCCTTGGTCAGGCAGCCGACGGAGATGCGGTCGATGCCGGTTTCGGCGATGGCGCGCACGCTGTCGAGCCGGACGCCGCCCGAGGCTTCGAGCTCGGCCCGGCCGGCGGTGAGACCGACGGCCTGGTGCATCTGCTTGAGGTCCATGTTGTCGAGCAGGATCATCTTCGCGCCGGCGTCGAGCGCCTCGGCGAGCTGCTCCAGGTTCTCGACCTCGATCTCGATGAACATGCTGCCGCAGGCGAGTTCCTGCGCCTTGCGCAGCGCCGGGGTGACGCCGCCGGCGGCGAGGATGTGGTTCTCCTTGATGAGGATGCCGTCGTAGAGGCCGAGGCGGTGGTTGGTGCCGCCGCCGCAGCGGACCGCGTACTTCTGTGCGACGCGAAGTCCGGGCAGGGTCTTGCGCGTATCGACGATCTTGGCGCGCGTGCCGGCAACGGCCGCCACGTAGCGGGCCGTAGTGGTGGCGGTGCCGGACAGCATCTGCAGGAAGTTGAGGGCGGTGCGTTCGGCGGTCAGCAGTGCGCGCGTGTCGGCCTGGATCTCGCAGACCGTCTGTCCGGCGGCAATGGGGTCGCCGTCATGGGCCGCCCACTGGATGCGCGCGCCCGCATCGAGATGACGGAAGCAGGTGTCGAACCAGGCACGGCCGGCGAGCACCCCGTCCTCGCGCGTCACCACCGTGCCGTAGGCCGTGCGCCCTGCGGGCGTCAGTAGGGCGGTGAGGTCGCCGCCACCGATGTCTTCGACCAGTGCGGCGAGTACGTTGCGCTCGACTTCGGCGGCGAGTTGCAGCGGAAATTCCATGACGCCCTCCTTTTCGCCGCGGATTCTAGCAGGCATCCCGCGGCGTCTCAGTGCGTCGGCGTCTTCAGCATGCCCCGCAGTCGCACGGCGCGGCGGTCGAGCTCGCGCGCCTTGGCGATGCTTTCGGCGTCCCCTTCGCGGATGCCCTGCGCCAGTGCGCGCGTCTGCTCGCTGCGCACTTGCGCGTATTCGCGCAGCAGGCGCAGCGTTCCGGCCGAGGGGATGGCAGCGTCCTCCGGCAGGCGCGACAGTTCGGCGAAGCTGTCGGCGTAGCGCGGCGCGATGTCGCGGTCGAGCCGGCTGGCGAGTTGCTCGAAACTCAGTTCGCCCCTTTGCCCCATGCCGAGCATGCCGTTCCATTCGCTGCTGATGAGGGACTCCTGCTGCAGGAACTGGCGAATCTCCTCGCGCGCCTGAAGTTCCTCGGTCCACCGGTAGCGCGGGGCCGGCAATGCCGCGACCAGGGCCGCGAGCGCCGCGCCCAGGATCACCGTCGCCGCGAGGCGCACGTGCCAGGCTGCGGCCGCGTCGGGATGGTCCGGCCGGTAAAGGACGACGGCCAGCAGGGTGCCGGCGGCCAGGCCGCCGAGGTGGGCGGCGTTGTCGATGCCGGGGACGAAGGTGCCGAAGACGATGCTGGCGGCGGCGAATACGCCGGCGCCGCCGAACAGCCAGCGGAATTCTCGGGCGCGGAGCTGCCGCCGCTCGCGCCACAGCACGATCAACAGCGCGCCGAACAGTCCGAAGATCGCGCCGGAGGCGCCGCCGGAGACGGCACGGTTGCCCTGCAGCGCCAGCGACAGCAGGTTGCCGGAGAGGCCGGCGCCGGCATAGAGCAGGACGAAGCGCGGCGTGCCGAACATCCGCTCGACGAACTGGCCGGCGTCCCACAGGGCCCACATGTTGAAGGCGAGATGGAGGATGCCGAAGTGTAGGAACATCGCGCTGCCCAGCCGCCACCACTGCCCGTCCTGGGTGGCGGGTCCGAAGCTGGCGCCCCAGGCGAGATGGAGATCGTTGGGCGAGTGGCGCAGTCCTGCGCCGAGCGCCATCATCGCCAGGAACAGCAGTACGTTGGCGGCAACGAGCGCATAGGTGGCCGGGACCAGCCGGCGGCGGGCGCGCAGGCGCTCGATGAGCGTGGCGGCTTCCGGCGTCGCCGTCATGCCCGCGCCTGCTTCCGCCCGTGCTCGAGGGCGGCCATGGCGATGCTGCTGCCGGCCACGATCGCCATGCCGAGGATCGACAGGTGGTCGGGCGTGTGGTGGTAGAAGACGATGCCGAACAGCGTGGCCCAGACGAGTTGCGCGTAGAGGAAGGGCGACAGCGTCGACGCCGGCGCGTGGCGGAAGGCGCGGATCAGCAGGAAGTGCCCGGTGCCGCCATAGATGCCGAGGCTGGCGATCATGAGCGCCTGCAGCGGGCTGGGGATTTCGCCGGACCAGAACAGCGGCAGGCCGAGGGTCATCGATACGGTGCCGACGAGCGCCGTGTAGAACAGCATGGTCCAGGTGTCCTCGCTCGGCGACAGCATGCGCGTCTGCACCTGATAGATCGTGTAGCAGGCGGCGGCGGCCAGCGACCAGCCGATGCCGGCGGCCGACATGGCGCCGCCCGGCCTCGCCACCAGCAGCACGCCGCAAAAACCGGCGATGACGGCGGTCCAGCGCAGCGGCCCGGGGCGCTCGCCGAGCAGCGGGCCGGCCGCCAGCGCAACCGCCAGCGGCGTGACGAACATGATCGAGGTCGCCTCCGCCAGCGGCATGGTGCGGAAGGCGGCCATCATGAATCCGGTCGTGCCGACCAGCATCAGGGCGCGCCATACCTGAAGCGCCGGCCGGCGCGTGGCAACGAGGCGCAGCCGCATCGACGGCGCCAGGAAGACCATCATCAGCACGAAGTGCACCAGGTAGCGCGCCCAGACCAGCATCGGGATCGCGAAGGTCTGGGAAAGCGTCTTGGAGGTGGCGTCGAGCGCGGCGAAGCAGAGCACCGCGAGCAGCATCAGGCCGATTCCGAGGAGTGGCCTATGCGCCGGCGGCATCCGGCGTCCATCGGTTCAGCAGGCGGCGGGCGGCGGGGACGATTTCCGCGGCGGTCATGCCGATGGGGCCGCAGCCTGCGGCGGCCAGTTCATCGGCGGCGGCACCGTGGAGGTGGACGGCGCCCATCAGCGCCTTGGACGCGGGCCAGCCCTGGGCCAGCAGGGCGGCGACGAAGCCGGTGAGCACGTCGCCGCTGCCCGCGCTGGCGAGCCCGGGATTGCCGCAGGCATTGATTGCCCAGGCGCCGTCGGCTGAGGCCAGCACGCTGCCGCTGCCCTTGAGCACCACGTCGGCGTTGAAGCGCTGGGCCAGCAGGAGCGCCGCCGCGACGCGATCGGCCTGGATTTCAGCCGTGCCTGTTCCGAGCAGCCGCGCCGCTTCGGCCGGGTGGGGCGTCATCACCGTGGGGTGCGCGCGGTGGGCCAGGGTGCCGGCGAACACCGGATGCGCGGCCAGCAGGTTGAGGGCGTCGGCGTCGAGGACCAGCGGCAGCGGCGTCGCGATGGCCCGTCGCAGCAGTTCTGCGGCGGCAGCCGACTGGCCGAGCCCCGGGCCGATCGCCAGCACGGTGGCCAGGTCGAAGACCTCTTCCGCGCCTCTGAGCATCAATTCCGGCTGGAGGGGATCGCAGGCGAGGCGCTCGAGCATGCCGAGGTAGACGCGGCCGGCGCCGAGCTGGAGCGCGGCGCGTCCGGCCAGAAGTGCGGCGCCGGCCATTCCCGGCGCGCCGCCGACGATGCCGACGCTGCCGAAGCTACCCTTGTGCGAGTTGCGCAGACGCGGAATCAGGTGGGCGCGGAAGAGTTCGGGGGCGACCAACAGGCCGTCGCACTCCTCGCTCGGGATGCCTAGGTCATGGAGCGATATGTCGCCGCAATGGTCGGGACCGTCGAGGGTGAGCAGGCCGGGCTTCAGCGCCATGAAAGTGGCGGTGCGCGCGGCGCGCACGGCGCAGCCGAGCACTTTGCCGGTGTCGCCGTCGAGTCCGCTGGGCGCGTCGAGCGAAAGGACCGGGATGCCGAGCGCGTTGATCTGCGCGACGAGCGCGGCATATCGTCCCTCCAGGCGACGTGCCAGGCCGATGCCGAACAGGCCGTCGATGGCGAGCGCAAAGGGTTTCGGGGGAATCTCCGCGACGCACTCCCCCGCGGCTTGCCACGCCGCATGGGCCGCGCGCGCATCGGCTGGCAGCTTCCCGGCGTCGCCGGCGAAGACCACGGTCGGCCGGTAGCCGCGTTCCCTGAGCAGCCGTGCCGCCACGAAGGCGTCGCCGCCGTTGTTGCCGGGTCCGGCCACGATGAGGATTTCCCCGCTGCGGTCCTTCATCATGTCGGCCGCGACGTCCGCCGCGGCCGCGCCCGCGCGTTCCATCAGTGGCGGAACGGCATCCCGATGTCGAGCCTCGAGCTTGCGCAGCGCGGGAGCGCGAAGGATGGGGAGGGCGGCCATGCAGGCATTCTAGCGCGCCGGAATGACGAAGGCCCCCGGGCGGGGGCCTTCGTCGGATGCGGGCGGAGCCTACTTGCCCTTGCCGGGCTTCATGGAATGCGCGGCCAGGTCGGCCATGTTGCCGAAGGCGTTGGTGGAGACCTGGGCGATCTGCTCGAAAGCATTGTTCGCGCGCGCCATCGCCTGCTGCATGGCCTCGACCACGTTGGGATTGTGACCGGGCAGCGACTTGAAGAAGGTTTGGAACGAATCCATCAGGTCGTGGCTGCCGGACGCCAGCTGCTCGGTCAGCAGGCGCGAGAACTCCATGCGCGCCTCGTTGCCGATCTCGGCGATCTTCTGGGCCGACTCCATCATCTTCTGGGCGGTGTCCTGGGCGTACTTGGTGCGCAGGTTCATCAGTTTCTGGGGATCTTCGGCGCCGGTCTGGGCCTTGGCGATGGCGACGCTTTCCTGGAACAGCTCGCGCGCCAGTTCGGACTGCAGCGCCATGATCTTCTGCGAGTTCTCGATGGAAAGCTGCGCCAGGCGCATGGCGGCTTCCATGTTCTTGCGATGCAGTTCGCCCAACTGTTCGTTCTTCATGGCTCTGTCTCCCTCTGCTTTGTGATGCGGGTTGCAGCTAATGTAACACTAGCCGACGCGGAAATGGCGCACCGACTCCTGCAGGTCGTGCGCCACCTGGTCGAGTCCGCGGGAGGCGGCACGCGCCTCCTCGGCCAGGGCCGAATTCGATTCCGCGCCGCGCGCGATGAGTTCGACGTTGTTGGCGATGTCCTCGCTGACCTTCTTCTGTTCGCGCACCGAATCCGCGATGGCGTCGATGCCCGCATGGGCTTCGCCGACGGCGCGGCCTCCCTCTTCGATGGTGCGCGAGACGTAGCCGAGCGCCTCGTGGCTCGACTGCAGCGCCTGCACGCTGTCGTGCACGGAGGTCTGCAGCGAGGACGACTTCTGTTCGAGCGCCCGCGTCACGCTGTCGATTTCGTTCGCCGTGGCGGCGGATTTCTCGGCCAGCTTGCGCACCTCGTCCGCGACGACGGCGAAGCCGCGGCCCTGCTCTCCGGCGCGCGCCGCCTCGATGGCGGCATTGAGCGCCAGCAGGTTGGTCTGGTCGGCGATGTCCTTGACCTGGCCCGTGAGGTCGTTGATGGTCGCGACGCTGGCGACGTAGTCGTCGACCGATGAAGTGATGAGCTGGACCTTGCTCTCGATGGCGCCGATTTCCCCGACCAGGCGCTGTACCGCCTCGCCGCCCTCGCGGGAGTGCTCGAGGCTGCCGCTCGACTGGCGGCGCACGTCGTCCGCCGAGTCGGCGACGCTGGAGATGCTGGTCGAGAGTTGCTGGATGTCGCTGGCAATGGCGCTGGCGGAAGCGTTCTGCTCGACGGCGGCCGCCGAGATCGCGCCCACCTGCTCCTGCATGCGGTCGGCGGAAGCGGCCACGGTCTCCGCGTGGGCCCTGATGTCGCGCACGGTCTTCTCGAGTCCGCCGAGCAGGCGGTTGAAGGACTCGGCGATGCGCCCCGTCTCGTCCTGCCGGGTGGCCGGCAGGCGCTGGGTGAGGTCGCTGCTGCCGGAGACCAGTTGCGAGAAGGAGGCTTCAAGGGACTGCAAGGGACCGATGACGTGGCTGCGTATCAGCAGCATCGACAGGATGCCGACGACGACGGCGACGCCGACGAAGACGAGCGTGAGGGTGATCGCCTGGGTGGCTTGGTCCTGCACGCTGCGCCGGGTGACGGCGACCGACTTGCCGTTGTCGTCGATCTGCTGGAGCAGCACGTCGCGAACCTTGCGCCAGGCGGGGGTTTCCTCCTTGTTGAGCAGACGGATGGCCTCGTCGCGATCGGTCTTGGCCAGTTCCATGACCTTGGAGCGCACCGCGCCGTCGTTCTTCCAGAGGGTCGCTACATCGGCGGCGACGCTTGCGGCGGCCGCGTCGCCCGCAGCCAGTCCGGTCGCCTTGGCCAGGGCATCGTCGAACTTCTTGGCGGCTGCCTCGAGGTTCTTGTAGGCCTGCGGGTTCTGCGGATCGAGGATGATGTTGCGCATCGCTTGCCCCGTCTGCAGGCCCTGGGCGTACATGTCGGTGTAGGCGGAGAGCCGCGCCTGGTCGCGGTCGATGAAGTCGGTGAAGCGGTCGGTGATGTGCTGGAGGTTCAGCAGGGCGGTGGCGAAGGCCAGGGCACAGACCAGCGATGCGATGCCGAAGGTGGTGAAGAACGGCGTCTGGACGCTACGGGCATTGTTGAACATGGTCTCCAAATCTTCTTCTGGTAGTGGTTGGAAAGCGATGCTAGACCAAAGATAGCACCGGTTTCGCGCTCGGTGGCTTGAAAATCAATGGACTACCCCTATTTGGCGATTAGCCGACTTTCCAAGGGAATTGCCATGCGCTTCGACCGCTTCACCACCAAGTTCCAGCAGGCCCTGTCCGACGCACAGAGCATCGCCGTCGGGCACGACAACCAGATCATCGAGCCCCAGCACCTGCTGCTGGCGCTGCTCAACCAGGAAGACGGCGCGACCACCTCGCTGCTGCAGCGGGCGGGCGTGAACGTGGCGCCGCTGAAGAAGGCCCTGGACGCCACTATCGACCGCCTGCCGCAGGTCGAAGGCCACGGCGGCGAAGTGTCGATCGGCCGCGACCTGTCGAATCTGCTGAACCTGACGGACCGCGAGGCGCAGAAGCGCGGCGACCAGTTCATCGCCTCGGAGATGTTCCTGCTCGCGCTGACCGGCGACAAGGGCGAGACCGGTCGCCTCCTGAAGGAACACGGCCTGGCCCGGCCGGCATTGGAGGCAGCCATCGAGGCGGTGCGCGGCGGCTCCAGCGTCGGATCGCAGGAAGCGGAAGGCCAGCGCGAAGCCTTGAAGAAGTACTGCCTCGATCTGACCGAACGGGCGCGCCGCGGCAAGCTCGATCCGGTGATCGGCCGCGACGACGAGATCCGCCGCACGATCCAGATCCTGCAGCGCCGCACCAAGAACAACCCGGTGCTGATCGGCGAACCCGGCGTCGGCAAGACCGCGATCGTCGAAGGACTCGCCCAGCGCATCGTCAACGACGAGGTGCCGGAGACGCTCAAGGGCAAGAAGGTCCTGTCGCTCGACATGGCGGCGCTGCTGGCCGGTGCCAAGTACCGCGGCGAGTTCGAGGAGCGCCTTAAGGCGGTGTTGAAGGAGATCGCCCAGGACGAGGGCCGCATCATCGTCTTCATCGACGAGTTGCACACCATGGTCGGCGCCGGCAAGGCGGAGGGCGCCATCGACGCCGGCAACATGCTGAAGCCGGCGTTGGCACGCGGCGAACTGCACTGCATCGGCGCCACCACGCTCGACGAATACCGCAAGTACATCGAGAAGGATGCCGCGCTGGAGCGCCGCTTCCAGAAGGTGCTGGTCGACGAGCCTTCCGTCGAGGCGACCATCGCCATCCTGCGCGGCCTGCAGGAGAAGTACGAGCTGCACCATGGCGTCGACATCACCGACCCGGCCATCGTCGCCGCGGCGGAGCTCTCGCACCGCTACATCACCGACCGTTTCCTGCCGGACAAGGCCATCGACCTCATCGACGAAGCGGCGGCGCGCATCAAGATGGAGATCGACTCCAAGCCGGAGGTCATGGACAAGCTCGATCGCCGCATGATCCAGCTGAAGATCGAGCGCGAGGCGGTCAAGAAGGAAAAGGACGAGGCGTCGCTGAGGCGCCTGTCCCTGATCGAGGACGAGATCGCCAAGCTGCAGAAGGAATACTCCGACCTCGAGGAGGTCTGGAAGGCCGAGAAGGCGCAGGTGCAGGGCTCGGCCCACATCAAGGAGGAGATCGACAAGGCGCGTGCGCAGATGGCCGAGCTCCAGCGCAAGGGCCAGCTCGAGCAGGTCGCCGAGATCCAGTACGGCAAGCTGCCGCAGTTGGAGGCGCAGCTCAAGGCGGCCGAGAAATCGGGCGGCCAGGCGAAGCAGAACCAGCTGCTGCGCACCCAGGTCGGGGCCGAGGAAATCGCCGAGGTGGTATCGCGCGCGACCGGCATTCCGGTTTCCAAGATGATGCAGGGCGAGCGCGACAAGCTGCTGCAGATGGAAGACAAGCTGCACCAGCGTGTCATCGGCCAGGACGAGGCGGTGCGCCTCGTCTCGGATGCCATTCGCCGCTCGCGCGCGGGGCTCTCCGACGAGAACAGGCCCTATGGCTCCTTCCTGTTCCTTGGCCCGACGGGCGTCGGCAAGACCGAGCTGTGCAAGGCGCTGGCGGAATTCCTGTTCGACTCGGAGGAGCACCTGATCCGCATCGACATGAGCGAGTTCATGGAGAAGCACTCCGTCGCGCGCCTGATCGGCGCGCCGCCCGGCTATGTCGGCTACGAGGAGGGCGGCTATCTGACCGAGCAGGTGCGCCGCAAGCCCTATTCGGTGATCCTCTTCGACGAGGTGGAGAAGGCGCATCCCGACGTCTTCAACGTCCTGCTGCAGGTGCTCGACGACGGCCGCATGACCGACGGCCAGGGCCGCACCGTGGACTTCAAGAACACGGTGATCGTGATGACTTCGAACCTGGGCAGCC
The DNA here is from genome assembly GCA_036391735.1 of Rhodocyclaceae bacterium. Classification (GTDB taxonomy): domain Bacteria; phylum Pseudomonadota; class Gammaproteobacteria; order Burkholderiales; family Rhodocyclaceae; genus Nitricoxidireducens. The sequence goes on along the minus strand of DASVZI010000022.1, from coordinate 17,872 downwards.
AGATGATCCAGCAGATGGCCGGCGAGGACTATCAGGTCGTCAAGCTCGCCGTCATGGCGGAAGTCAAGACGCATTTCCGGCCGGAGTTCGTGAACCGCATCGACGAGATCGTGGTTTTCCACGGCCTCGACGAAAAGCACATTGCGGGCATCGCGAAGATCCAGCTCGCCTATCTCGAAAAGCGCCTGGCGAAGCTCGACATGACGATGACGGTGGACGACGCCGCGCTGGCGGAACTCGCCGAGGCGGGCTTCGATCCGGTGTTCGGCGCGCGGCCGCTCAAGCGGGCGATCCAGGAGCGCATCGAAAACCCGCTGGCCAAGCTGATCCTCGAAGGGAAGTTCGGTCCCAAGGATGCGATCCGGGTGACCGCTGCCAAGGGACGCATCGAATTTTCAAGGACTTAAGTAATGGAAGTGGTCGTGGTGCTACGCAGCATTCCGGGGGCTATGTCGATGATTTGACTTGTTGTGCGGTGTCTTAGTTATAATCATCATAATTCTTCGTGATGGTTAGGCTAAAAGCATGAAAACGATCGGCATCCTTGAAGCGACCAACTCCCTTTCTCAACTCGTCGACCAGGCCGCTTCCGGCGAAGAGGTCGTGCTGACGCGCAATGGCAAGCCCGTGGCGCGCCTGGCGCCGATGTCCGGCGCCAAGCAGCAAACCACGGGGATGGACTGGCTGGCCCAGTCCTGCGCCGCCCGCATGGCGCGCGGCGCCCACGGCGCCTGAAGCCCGGCTTCAGCGACGACTGACGGCCCGTCGCGGCATCGTGCCGCCGGGCCGAGCGCCTTTCCCCCGGCGGCAGCCGGGGCTCGTTGTTTCCTATTCGGTATTTCCGGCGGATGCGCCGCTCAGGACGTTTTGCCGTCCAGTGCCAGCACGTCTTCCGCCAGCTTGAGCTGGGCCGCCATCAGGGCCTCGGCAAGCCGCTCGATCTCTCCGTGGCCGCAACTGCGGCGCAGGGCCGTCGCTGTTTCCATCGCGAGCCCGTGGATGGCGGCCGCGCCCAGAAAGCCAGCAACGCCCTTGACGTTATGGACGACGGACGCAAGTTCGTCATAGCTGCGTGCCGCCAGATGGGTGCGCATGGCATCCACTTCGTCCGCGCGCGTCTCGGCGAATCGCTTCAGCAGCCTCATGTAGCTTTCGCTGCGTCCGCGCAGATGCTTGAGGCCGGCGTCCGGATCGAGGCCGGCGATCGAGCGCACGCCGGGTGCCAGCGCCGCCTCGTGCGGCGCCTCGTCCGTCCTGGCGAAGCAGCTTCCGTCTTCCAACGCTTTCTCCTTGGTCTGAGCCCTGCATCATAGAGGAAAACGGCTGATACAACCGTTGCCGCATCAGGGGTATCGGGCGGCCCGGGCGGAGACCGCCCCGTGGCCGGCTCATCCGCCTGCGAGCTGCGCGTGGCGCGGGCAATCGACGAGGTGGTCGTTCGCCAGACCGACGGCCTGCATGTGCGCATAGCAGATGGTGGAGCCGACGAACTTGAAACCGCGCCGCTTGAGGTCGCGCGACATGGCATCCGAAACGGGCGTCGCGGCCGGGACCTCGGCCAGCGAGCGCCACGCGTTGCGGATCGGCCGGCCGTCGACGAAGCGCCACTGGTAGGCATCGAAGGAGCCGAATTCCTCCTGCACGGCCAGGTAGGCCCGTGCATTGGCGACCGCGCCTTCGATCTTGAGGCGGTTCCTGACGATGCCGGCGTCGTTCATCAGCCGCTCCACGTCGCGCGGGCCGAAGCGTGCAACGCGCCCGGCATCGAAGCCGGCGAAGGCGCGCCGGTAGTTCTCGCGCTTCCTGAGGATGGTGAGCCACGAAAGGCCGGCCTGCGCGCCTTCCAGGACAAGGAATTCGAACAGCTTGGCGTCGTCGTGCACCGGCACTCCCCACTCAGTGTCGTGATAGGCGACGTAGAGCGGGTCGTCGCCGCACCAGGGACAGCGTGCCATAAGAGGGACTCTAGTTGAGCACCAGCATGCCCCGCTTGAGGCCCGGGTCGTCCGGATGCGCGGACACGACGAACCCGAGGCTGGTGACGAACGCGATCATGCGCGAGTTCTCGGCGAGGAAGTCGCCGTTCATGTACTTGAGGCCGCGGCTGCGCGCGGTGTCGATCAGCACGCCCATCAGCCGCCGCGCCAGCCCCTTGCCCTGCCAGCCGTCCGCTACCACGATGGCGAACTCGCAGGACTCGCCGTCGGGATTGGTGGCGTAGCGCACCACGCCGACCTCGGTGTCGCCGCTCTCGAGCCCTGCGATCGCGACGAACGCCATCTCGCGGTCATAGTCGATCTGCGTGAGCCGCGTCAGCTGCGCCTGCGACAGCTCGCGGATGGTGTTCATGAAGCGGTAGTACTTTGTTTCCGGCGTCAGGTGCTTGACGAATTCCTGCTCCATGTCCGCGTCCTCGGGCCGGATCGGGCGGATCGAGACCACGATGCCGTCGGGCGTCTGGTACTCCGTCGCCAGGTGCGACGGGTAGGGATGGATCGCCATGTGATCGTAGCGGCCGGCCGTGATCGGCAGGTTCTCGATGGCGATGCGGGCATCCACCGCCACCGCGCCGTTCTCGTCCACGATCAGCGGGTTGATGTCCATCTCGCGGATCCACGGCAGTTCGCAGACCATTTCCGAGACGCGCAGCAGCACCGCTTCGAGCGCTTCCATGCTGACGGCGGGCATGTTGCGGAACTGCCCGAGCTTCGCGGTGGTGCGCGTCGATGCCAGCATGTCGGCGACCAGGAAGCGGTTGAGCGGCGGCAGCGCGACCGCGCGGTCCTTGCCGGAGGCCTCGATGCCGACGCCGCCGGGCCCGAAGATGATGGTCGGGCCGAACACCTCGTCGCGGATCATGCCGACGATCAGCTCGCGGCCGTTGGCCTTCTGGATCATCGGCTCGATGGCGACGCCGTGGATGATGGCGTCGGGGCGGTTCTTCTTGACCTCCTCGATGATCTCCGGATAGGCGTCGCGCACGGCGGCGAGGGTGGTGAGGTTGAGGCGTACGCCGCCGGAATCCGTCTTGTGGGTGATGTTCGGCGAATCGATCTTCATCACCACGGGCAGGCCGATTTCCTCGGCCAGCACCATCGCTTCGGACGGCGAGCGCGCGATGACCGTCTGGGCGATCGGGATGCGGAAGGCCGCCAGCAGCGCCTTCGACTCCATCTCGTTGAGCGCCCGCCGGCCCTCGGCCAGCGCGGTCTCGATCACCAGTTTCGCCGACTCGAGGCGCGGTGCGACGTGGTCGGAGATCGACGCCGGCGTCTGCATCAGCAGCTTCTGGTTGCGGTAGTAGGCGGAGATGTGCGAGAACAGTTCGACCGCCGGTTCCGGGGTGCGGAAGGTCGGGATGCCGGCGCCGCGGAACAGGTGGCGCGCCTCGCGAACCTGCTCCTCGCCCATCCAGCAGGTGACGATCGGCTTGTCCGTCTTGTTGGCGATGTCGATGACCGCGCGCGCCGCCTGCGTGGGGTCGGTCATCGCCTGCGGCGTGAGGATCACCAGCACGCCGTCGACGGCGTCGTCCTCGAGGCAGGCCGAGAGCGCGGCGCCGTAGCGCGCCGGATCCGCATCGCCGACGAGGTCGATCGGGTTGGTCTTCGACCAGGTCGCCGGCAGCGTCTCGGAGAGCTTCAGCACGGTGGGCGGGGAGAGGGCCGCCAGCGGGATGCCGATGTCCTCGGCATGGTCGGCGGCCATGACGCCCGGTCCGCCGCCGTTGGTGATGATGGCGAGGCGGTTGCCGCGCGGATGGAAGTGGGAGAACAGCGCCTGGGCCGCGGCTGTCATCTGGGCGATGCTGTCCAGGCGCACGACGCCGGCGCGGCGCAGCGCGGCGTCGAAGACGTCGTCGGCGCCGACCACGGCGCCGGTGTGCGAGAGCGCCGCCTGCTCGCCGGCCGGATGGCGGCCCACCTTGATGAGCAGTACCGGCTTGCAGCGCGCGGCGGCGCGCAGGGCGCTCATGAAGCGCCGCGAATTCTTGATGCCCTCGATGTAGAGGAAGATGTTCTCGGTGCGCGGGTCCGCCACCATGTAGTCGAGCACTTCGCCGAAGTCGACGTCGCTTTCGGCGCCCAGCGACACGACGGTCGAGAAGCCGACGTTGTAGGGCAGCGCCCAGTCGAGGATGGCGGTGCACAGCGCGCCCGACTGCGAAATCAGGCCGACCGTGCCGGGCACGGCGTTGCCGTGGGCGAAGGTCAGGTTGATGCCGGCGGAGGGACGGATGATGCCCAGGCAGTTCGGGCCGAGCAGCCGCATGCGATGGCGCCGTGCGGATTCAAGCGCCGACCGTTCCAGCGCCGCGCCGCGCGGACCGGCTTCGGCGAAGCCGCCCGCGATCACGATGGCATTGCGGCAGCCGGCGCGGCCGCAGGCGTCGATGATGCTCGGCACCGTTTGCGCCTTGGTGCAGATCACCGCGAGGTCGAGACGCTGGGGGATGCTCTCGACGGAATCGTAGCTGGGGAGCCCGAAGACCGTGTCGTGCCGCGGGTTGACGAAGAAGAGCTTACCCTTGTAGCCGGCATCGACGTTCTCGAGCATGTTGCGCGCGAGAGTGGCGCCGATGGAGCCCGGGGTTTCGGATGCACCGATGATCGCGACCGAGCGGGGTTCGAAGAGGGGTGTTAGATAGTGTTGTTCGTAATCCATTACCGGCCTCTTGGTGCGCGATGCTGCAATGCAGCAACAATACCATCAATGTGGATCATAGGCTATACGCAGATTGGCAATTCCGCCTGGCGGCGTTGCAGATTTACCGACTCGCGGAACGCCTTACCGGTAATCCGGGCAAGGCCCGGTTTGCGCCGCGCGCGGACGCGGCCGTGCGGCGGGCACCCTTATTGCGACGATGCGGGTTCCGTATAGACCAGGAGACCGCCATGGCCCACAAGCAGCAGCGCGAAACCCCGAATCCCGTCCAGGTGCAGAAGTTTCTCGGAGGGCTGGATTATCCGGCCGGCAAGCAGGACATCCTGGAGAAGGCCAAGCAGGAAGGCGCGGACGACAACATCATGGAAGCCCTCGGGCAGATTCCCGATCAGGATTACGCCAGCCCCGTCGCGGTATCGCGCGAGGTCGGCAAGCTGCATTGATGCCGCGGAACGCGGGCGCGATCAGCCGGCGGCGGACCTGCGCTGCAGGAACGCGGCCAGGGCGCGATCCGATTTCTGCGAATGGTCGATGAGCCAGTCGGCGACGATGCACTGGCAGGCGAAGGCAAGGTAGCGGTAGTCGTCGTCGGCGGCCTCGATGCGCGCGGCGAACTGCTGGAAGGACAGCCGCAGCCGTCGATGCTCGCGCGCATGCTCGAGCAGCAGCGGGTAGCCGGCGTCGTCCATCAGGCCTTCTTCGGCGTTGAAATGCGCGTCGAGCGCTTCGCCGAGCGCGGCGATAGCGCTAGCGATGTTGTCGCGGCGATCGGCGAGCAGCCGTTCGGTCAGCGCATTGGCGGCGTCCAGCAGCTTGCGGTGATCGGCGTCGATCGTCTCCACGCCGGTGCGATAGTCGTCGGTCCAGGGACGGATGATGTCGGCGGGACCGTGCGCCGGGGCGCTGCCGCAGCGCTCGAAGTAGAGCCGCGCCGGTCGATCGTCGGGCGCCTGCGCCAGGCAGTCCTCGAGCAGCGCGGCCGCGTCGTCCGGAAAGCCGAGGTGGAAGCAGGCGAGGGCGGTCTCGAACAGCGTGCGAGACTTGCGCTTGGCGATCCGCAGGGCCGGCGGGTCGGCGTCGAAGACTTCGTAGATCGACTGGATTTCCTGCTTGCCGCGCACCTGGCGGCGGTCGATCATGCGGATGCCGAACGGCGCGGGATCGTTGAGGCTCAACAGGGTGTGCTCGCTGATGATGAGCGAGACGTCCCATTCCCGGGTGATGCGTTCCAGCCGCGCGGCGAGATTGACCGCGTCGCCGATCACCGTCACGTCCATGCGCGAGGCGGAGCCGACGGTGCCGAGCATGACCGTGCCGGTGTTGACGCCGATGCCGATGCGGATGGACACGTAGCCGGCGCGGTGGCGGCCGGCGTTGTAGATGTCGAGCTGGTTGAGGATGGAAATGGCGCCGCGCAGCGCGTCGTCGGCCGAGGCCGGGAACAGCGCCAGGATGGCGTCGCCGACGTACTTGTCGATGACCCCGCCGTTGGCAGCAATGGCGGGCTGCATCTGGCTCAGGTAGGAGTTCAGGAAGTTGAAGTTTTCCTGCGGCGAGATCGATTCGGAGAGGTTGGTGAAATCGCAGATGTCGGCGAACAGGATGGTCATCGTCTGTTCGACCTGGTCGCCGAGGCGGACCTCGCGGATGTCCTCGAATCCCATGAGCTGCAGGAACTGCTTCGGCACGAAGCGCTCGTACGCGTCCTCCACGCTCTTCAGGCGCTGCAGCGTCGCCTCGTGCGCGGTGACCTCGTCGAGCAGGCTGCGGCGCGCGGCGGGCGCGCCCGAATTTTCGTGCCGTGAAGTCATTTAGCGGTCATTGCCATCCCCGCTAAAATCATACAGTAATGGAACCTTCCCCGCCGCAGCCCAGCCAATTGCCCGGTCAGGACGAGCCTTCGGCCTGGGTCAGGCGCTTTGCGCCCCTGATCCCGGCAGGCGGCGCGGTGCTGGATCTCGCCTGCGGCGCCGGGCGGCACGCACGGCTGCTGGCCTCGCTCGGACACGCGGTCGAGGCGGTCGACCATAATGCCGACGCGCTGGCGCTGCTCGCCGGCGTGCCGGGCGTCAACACCCGGCAGGCGAACCTCGAAGGGGGGCCGTGGCCCTACTACGGTCAGGCCTTCGACGGCATCGTCGTCACCAACTACCTGCATCGCCCGCTGATGCCCTACCTGGCGCGCGCGCTCGGCGAACGCGGCGTGCTGATCTACGAGACCTTCATGAGCGGCAACGAGCGCTTCGGCAGGCCGGCCGATCCGGCCCACCTGCTGCGGCCGGGCGAACTGCTGGAAGTGCTGGGCAAGCGCTTCGCGGTGGTCGCCTTCGAGCAGGGCGAAGTGCAGCATCCGCGGCCGGCGGTGATCCAGCGCATCTGCGTTCGCCGCGGCGGCAGCTTCAGCCTGCCAGAATCCGCCTAGCCAAGTCCTCGATGCCGACGACGGAAAGATCGTCGGTCGCATAGGCGCCGGCACTCTCGTAGCCGGCATAATTCTTCGCGCTGGATTTCGCGTAGAGCGGGTCGTAATGGCGCTCGAGCAATTCGCCGACCAGGCTGCGGAAATCGCCGGAGGATGCCATCGCCAGCCAGCGCTCGACCGTGTCGTTGCCCTGCTGCTCGCGCAGCAGGCGCAGCTTCGCCGCCAGACGCGCCGGATCGGCGAGGAAGTAGGCGTAATCGCCGAGCAGGAAATCGACGCGCGCCTGCTGGGTGGCCTCGATGCGCACGCAACTGCCGGCGCGGATCGCGGCGAGCATGGCGTCGGGCAGGTAGACCGAGCCGATGCGGCGGGATTCCGCCTCGGTGAACACCGGCCGTTGCGGGTCGAAGGAAGCCAGCGCCGCCCGCAGGCGCGACTCGAAAGCCTTCTGCGACGGCTGCGGTTCGTCGGGCAGTTCGCCGAGCACCGAGCCCTTGTGGGCGGCGAGCGCTTCCAGGTGCAGCACCTGGGCGCCCTGTGCCGCCAACGCTTCCAGCACGCGGCTCTTGGCGCTGCCCGTCGCGCCGGCGACGACGCGGAAGCGCAGCCGTCCCGGCAGGACCTGCAGTTCGTCGAGCACGAAGCGCCGCCAGACCTTGTAGCCGCCCTCGAGGCGGAAGGCATTCCAGCCGACCTCGCGCAGTATGTGGGTGAAGGCGCCGCTGCGCTGGCCGCCGCGCCAGCAGTAGACGAGCGGCCGCCAGTCCTTGGCCTTGTCGAGGAAGTGAGCTTCGATGTGGGCGGCGACGTTGCGCGCGACGAGAACGGCCCCGATCTTGCGCGCCTCGAAAGGCGAGACCTGCTTGTAAAGGGTGCCGACGCGCGCGCGCTCCTCGTCGGACAAGACCGGGCAGGAGAGGGCTCGCGGCAGGTGGTCGTCGGCATACTCGGCGGGCGAGCGCGCGTCTATGACGTCGTCGAACTCCGCCAGTTGTGCTACCGTTGCGACCCCTCGTGGCAGTCGTTCGGACATGCAATCATGGAATCAGTGAAACTGACGCAATTCTCTCATGGCGGCGGCTGCGGCTGCAAAATCGCTCCCGCGGTGCTCTCCCGCATCATCGCCGAATCGGGCCTGAAGAGCATGCCGGCCGATCTGCTGGTCGGTGTCGAGACGTCCGACGACGCGGCGGTCTACCGCCTCAACGACGAGCAGGCGATCGTCGCCACCACCGATTTTTTCACCCCCATCGTCGACGATCCGCGCGACTTCGGCCGCATCGCTGCGACCAATGCGCTCTCCGATGTCTACGCCATGGGCGGCAAGCCGATCATGGCGCTGGCGGTCGTCGGCATGCCGCTCGACAAGCTGCCCGAGACGGTCATCCGCGACATCCTCGCGGGCGGCGAATCCGTCTGCGCGCAGGCCGGCATCCCCATTGCCGGCGGCCACTCGATCGACCTGCTGGAGCCGGTGTACGGCCTCGTCGGCCTCGGCGTGGTGGCACCGGCGCGAGTCAAGCGCAACAGCGCGGCGCGCGCCGGCGACGTCCTCGTGCTCGGCAAGCCTCTGGGCATCGGCGTCCTCTCGGCGGCCCTCAAGAAGGGGCTGTTGAGTCCGGCCGGCTATCAGGAGATGCTGCGCTGGACGACCAAGCTCAATGTCACCGGTCCGGTCCTTGCCGCCATGGAGGGCGTCCATGCCATGACGGACGTCACCGGTTTCGGCCTGGCCGGGCATCTGCTCGAGATCTGCCGCGGCTCGAAACTCGCGGCGACGGTTCAGTTCGACCGCCTGCCGCTGATTGAGGAGGCGGTTCGCCATGTGCAGGCCGGCATTGCGACCGGGGCGTCGACGCGCAATTGGAATGGCTATGGCGCCGATGTGAGCATCGCCGCGGAGGACTGGCGGCAGAAGATGGTGACCGATCCGCAGACCAGCGGCGGCCTGCTGGTGGCCTGCGCGCCGGAATCCGCGGATGAGGTGCTGGCGGCCTTCCGCGCCGATGGTTTCGGCGACGCCGCCGTGATCGGCAGCCTGGCCGAGGGCGCTCCCCGCGTCAGCGTTGCCTGAGGAGGGGGCGCAGGGCCTTCCAGACGTGATCGAGGATCTTCGGCTGGGCGGCCGCGAGCGGATGCAGGCCGTCGGCCTGGAAGGCGAGGCTGTCCTCGGCGATCGGTTCGAGCAGGAATGGCAGGAACGGCGCCTTGCGCTGCTGCGCGGCCTCGCGGAAGGCGCTCTCGTACTGGGTGGTGTAGTCGGGCCCGTAATTTGGCGGCAGTTTCATGCCGACCAGCAGTACCGTGGCGCCGCGCGACTGCGCCGCGGCGATCATGGCCACCAGGTTGGCCCTCATCTGCGCCACCGGAAGCCCGCGCAGGCCGTCGTTGGCGCCGAGTTCGATGACCACGACGGCAGGCTTGAACTGGGCGAGCGCGGCCGGCAGGCGTGTGCGTCCGCCGGCGGTGGTCTCGCCGCTGATGCTGGCGTTGGCCACGCCGTAAGGAAGCTTTTCGGCCTGCAGCCGCTGGTCGAGCAGGGCCGGCCAGCTCTGCTGGACGCGGATGCCGTGGCCGGCGCTGAGGCTGTCGCCGAAAACCAGGATGGTGTTGGCGGCGAAGGCGGCCGGCGAGGATAGGGCGAGTAACAGGAGAGCGAGGCGCAACATGGCGGCGGCGATCGAAGTGGCGGGGTTGGGCAGGACGGTGCGCAGCGGCGACCGCGATTTGACGATTCTGCACGATATTTCGTTCCAGGTTGCCGCCGGGGAGGCGGTGGCCATCGTCGGCGCCTCGGGCTCGGGCAAGTCCACCTTGCTTGGGCTGATGGCGGGACTCGATAGGCCGACGGCCGGCATCGTCCGGCTCGCCGGGCAGGACATCACCGCGCTCGACGAGGACGCCCGTGCCGAACTGCGCGGCCGGCTGCTCGGCTTCGTGTTCCAGTCCTTCCAATTGCTGCCCGCGCTCACGGCGCTGGAGAACGCCATGCTGCCGCTCGAACTGCTCGGCCTGCCCGAACCGCGCGCGGCTGCCGAGGCGGTGCTCACCAGGGTGGGGCTGGCGGAGCGGCTGGGGCATTACCCGAAGCATCTTTCCGGCGGTGAGCAGCAGCGCGTCGCGCTGGCGCGTGCCTTCGCCGTCAAGCCTCAACTGCTGCTCGCCGACGAGCCGACCGGCAACCTCGATGCCGCAACGGGCGAACAGATCATCGACCTGATGTTCGAGATGAATCGGGAGGCGGGCACCACGCTCGTATTGGTGACCCACGACGAAGCGCTGGCACGGCGCTGCGGCCGCGCGTTGCGCCTCGTAGGCGGTCGCCTCGTGTGAGAGGACTCTAGGCGAGCGCCAGCCGGGCCGCGCTGACGCCGCTGCGCACCGCACCCTCGATGGTGGCGGGGTAATCGCCGGCAACGTAGTCGCCGGCCAGCAGCAGGCCCTTTGCGGGCGTTTCCGTCGCGGGACGGCGCAGCCCGGGGGTGCAGGCGAAAGTCGCGCGCTTCTCCACGATCACGCGCGTCCATTGCGGTGCCGGCAGGTTCGGCACCAGGTGCGCGACTTCGCCGTGGATGCGTTGCGCCAGCGCGTCATGGTCCAATTCCTCATGGCGACCGCGCGCGCTGATGACGGCGGCGACGAGCCCCCGCTGTCCGCACAGGGCGCCGCGGTCGAACAGCCACTGTGCGCACCCGGAGGCCGTGCCCACCATGGCGAACGGCAAGCGCACCGAGGCAGGGTAGGAGAGATAGGCGGTGACGATGGGCTCCCAGGAGAATTCCTTGACCTGGGCGGCGAGTGCCTCCAGTTCCGGAAGCGCGGCGATCAGCTTCGGCAGGTGGTAGGGCGCGACGGCGAGGATCACGCGGTCGTAGTGCCCGTCGCCGACCGAGAAGCCGGCATCGCGGCGTTCGATCGCGTCGATCCGCCGGCTGTGCAGGACTCGGCTGCCGCGCCGTTCGAGCCAGGCGGCGGCCGGCTCGGGAAACAGTCGGGAGAAGTCGACGGCAGGCAGCAGCAGGTCGCTGGCCGCGCGGTCGGCGGCGAGGCTGTCGCGCAGGACGTTGAGGAAGACCTGGGCCGAAGCATGCTCGATCTCCGTGTTGAGTGCCGCGACGCAGAGCGGCTCCCACAGGTAGCGGCGCAGGCGTTCGCCCTGGCCGTGCGCGGCGAGCAGTTCGCCGGCCGGGATGTCCTGCGGCAGGCGGAAGCCCTGCGCTTCGATGGCGCGCATGAAACGGACGGCGGCCAGCTTCTCGGCGAAGGATAGGCCGCGTGCGCCGAGCAGCGCCCAGGCGAGGTGCAGCGGAGCGGGAAGGAGCGGCGCAACGAGGCGGAACTCGCCCGGATATTCGAGCCGAAGGCGGTGGCGGCGAAGGGCGGCGGCTTCGACGCCGACCAACCGCATCAGCCGCAGCGTTTCGCGGTAGGCGCCAACGAGGATGTGGGCGCCGTTGTCGAGCACGATGCCGTCGCTGTCGATGCGGCGCGCCCGTCCGCCGAGGGTTCGCGAGGCCTCGAAGACGTCGGCCACGGCGCCCGCGGCGGCGAGTTCGACGGCCGCCGCCAGGCCCGCGTAGCCGGCGCCGACGACGGCTACGCGCATCGGCCTCGCCTCACGGCGAGATCCAGGTCGTCGCCGCGATCCAAAGCTTGCGCAGCGGCGGCAGCGACAGCCGATGGGTCAGCACGCGGTAGCCGTCGCGGACGATCTCCTCGAGCGTGGTGCGGTAGATCGCGGCCATGATGAGGCCGGCGACCTGCCGCCGGCGGTCGAGGCGCGGCAGTTCGGCGAGGGCGCGGTCGTAATAGTCGCGGGCGCGCTGCGCCTGGAAGGCCATCAGCTCGCGAAAGCCCTCGGAACTCCGGCTGGCGAGGATGTCCGCCTCGGTGACGCCGAACCGTGCCATCTCGTCCTGCGGCAGGTAGATGCGTCCGCGGCGGGCGTCCTCGCCGACGTCGCGGACGATGTTGGTCAGCTGGAAGGCGAGGCCGAGGTCGTGTGCGTACTTGAGCGTGCGTCGGTCGCGATAGCCGAAGATTTCGGCGGCCAGCAGGCCGACGACGCTGGCGACCCGGTAGCAGTAGAGCTGCAGCGCCTTGAAGTCCGGGTAGCGCACGACGCCGAGATCCATCTCCATGCCGTCGATGATCTCGCCGAGCTGCTCCTGCGGCAGCGCGAAGTGCTGGAGGGAAACGGCCAGCGCCTGGGTGACCGGATGGGTCGGGGCGCCGGCGTAGAGCGCGGCGAGTTCGCCGCGCCACCAGGCGAGCTTGGCGCGGGCCACGCCCGCATCCGAGCATTCGTCCACGGCGTCGTCGACTTCGCGGCAGAAGGCGTAGAGGGCGGTGATCGCCTGGCGGCGCCGGCGCGGCAGGAACAGGAAGCTGTAGTAGAAGCTGGAGCCGCTGGCGGAGGCCTTCTGCTCGCAGTACTCGTCGGGGCTCATGTCAGCAGCGCGCGCCAGAGGATGCGTGGCCAGTCGGACCGCTCGAGCACGGGACGGCGGCGAAAGATGTCGTAGTTCACGGCTTCGATTTTATCCAGAATGCGCAGGCCTCCGGCCGCGATGGCGCGGATCTCGAGGCCCACACGCCCGGGCAGGTCGCGGCCGAGAGGCGCGCCGTCGAGCATCATGGCGCGCGCGCGGTCGACCTGGAAGCGCATCAGCTCGCGCCATGCGTCGTCGCAATAGCGGCAGAGGATGCGGGCCTCCGTCACGCCGAAGTACGCCAACTCGTCCTGAGGCAGGTAGACGCGTCCCTTGCCCCAGTCGACGGCGATATCCTGCCAGTGGTTGATGAGCTGGAGCGCGGAGCAGACGCAGTCCGATCGTCCGACGTTGTCGGGCGTCGCCGCGCCGAACAGGTGCAGCAGCAGCCGGCCCACCGGGTCGGCGGAGCGCCGGCAGTAGTCGAGCAGTTCGTCGAAGCTGGCGTAGCGCGTCTTGACGACGTCCTGCGCGAAGGCGTCGAGCAGGTCGCGGAAGGGCTGCAGGGGCAGCGCATGGGCAGCGATGGTCACACGCAGGCGCCGGAAGACGGGATGTTCCGTTTCGCGGCCCGCTGCGATGGCGTCCAGCTCGGCGCGGTAGCCGTCGAGCAGGCGCAGGCGCTCCTCCGGCGGCAGGCTGCCTTCGTCGGCGAAGTCGTCGGCGCTGCGCGCGAAGGCATAGATGGCGGCGACGGGTTCTCGCAGCCGCTCGGGCAGCAGCAGCGAGGCGACCGGGAAGTTTTCGTAGTGATCGACGGACATGGCGGCGCGGGTGGCCGTGGCGAGATGCGGGTGGGAGGGCACTATAGCGTCATGGCCTTCCTTGCTCAACTCGCGCACCGTGCGGCCATGACGTTTGCAACGTCGCGGCGGGCGCGCTATGCTTGCGCGCCGCCGAAGCCACCAGGAAACCCGATGCCCCGCGTGTTGAATCTGTTGCTCGTCCTGCCTGCCCTTTGCTGGGCGGGAACCTACGACTACTACGAGTGTGTCGATGCGAATGGAGGCATCAGCTATTCCGTGGAGCGCTGCGGCCGCGGGAACAAGCAGCGGCGCATCGCCGACGAGACGCCGCCGGAGAGCCGCAGCCTGGGGCCTGTGGCAGGCGGTCTGATCCGGCTTCAGAGCGGGCCCGGCGGGCACTTCTACACTACCGCCGTCATCAACGGCACGCCGATGCGCGCCCTGGTCGATACCGGCGCCAGCGATGTCGCGATTTCTCCGAGCGCCGCAAGGCGCGCACGCATCGACACCCGGCACGGCGTGCAGGGCATCAGCCAGACCGCCAACGGCACCACGCCGGTGACTGGGGTGGTGCTGCAATCCGTGGAGGTCGGCGGCGCCGCCGTGCGGCAGGTGCGCGCGTCGGTGCTGTCCCAGGAACTGGGCAGCGAGGACGTGCTGCTCGGCATGAGCTTCCTGCGGCATTTCGAGGTCAGCACCGACGGCGGCCTCATGACCCTGCGGCGCAAGTAGGGTGGACCGGCGGTCCTGGCTTCACCGGGCGGCGACGACGGCCTGTGTTTGGCTGGCGGGCTGCGCGTCCGTCACACCCTATCCGGCCGGCCAGCAGGCGTGCTACGAGCGCATGCAGCGCTTCGCGCAGGAACTGGCGCCGGGCTTTGCGGCGCTCGGCCACCAGCCGAGAATCCGACTGCAGCTCGACGACAAGCTGCCGGATGCCTACGGCTTGCACGCGATGTCGGACGTCATGGGCGACGCCTTGCCGGGCGGGCGCATCCGCTTGCGCGCCTCCTCCCTTTGCGGCAACGATGTGCTGGCGCGCGCCGTGCTCGCCCACGAAATGGCCCACGTCGCCCTGCAGCACCAGGGAACGCCGAACACCGGGCTGGTGCTCGCGTGGGAAGGCCCGCCCAAGCAGGAGCAGGAGGCCGATCGCCTTGCGCTGGCGGCACTGCGCAAGAGCGGATCGTATCCGCTGTCCGAGGCATGGCTTGGGTGCCATGTCGGGGACTGTGTTCCCAGCGGCCGGCAGGACCCGCGCAGCTTTCGCGGACCGCCCCTCAGGGCGGGCCGCCCACCCGAACCCTGACGGATTGACGAATCGGTTAGAATCCGCAGTCGCGCGAAGGTGGCGGAATTGGTAGACGCACTGGATTTAGGTTCCAGCGCCGCGAGGCGTAAGGGTTCGAGTCCCTTCCTTCGCACCAATCCCACTACGATGTCCCGCCCCTGGCGATCCATTGGTTTTTCAAGGACTTTCCATGCAAACTGAAACGCAAGAGCGCGGCGCTGCCGCGAATCCGCTCGAACGCCAGTTCGACATCACCGTGCCGCAGGCCGACATCGAGAAGGAGGTCGAGCAGCGGCTGCGCGAGATCTCCAAGACGGTCAAGATGGCCGGCTTCCGCCCGGGCAAGGTGCCCTTCAAGATCGTCGCGCAGCAATACGGCCACCAGGCGCGCTCCGAAGCCATCGGCGCCGCCGTCGAACGCGCCTTCGGCGCCAAGGTGCGCGAGCAGAACCTGCGCGTTGCCGGCTACCCGCGCATCGAGGCCAAGAAGGCCGAAGACGACAAGGCGATGGCGTTTTCCGCCACCTTCGAGGTCTATCCGGAAATCGTCGTCGGCGACGTCTCCGGCCAGACGGTCGAGAAGCCGCAACTGGAAGTGACGGATGCGGAAGTGGACAAGACGATCGAGGTGCTGCGCAAGCAGCGCATGACGTACGTCGCGGCCGGCCGTCCCGCGCAGAAGGAGGACCGTGTCGTGATCGACTTCGTCGGCCGCAAGGACGGCGAGGAGTTTCCCGGCGGAAAGGGCAACGATTATCCCGTGATGGTTGGCGCCGGCGCCATGCTGCCCGAGTTCGAGGCAGCGCTGGAAGGCGCGGCCGAGGGGGACGCCAAGACCTTCGACCTGACCTTCCCGGCCGATTACCACGCCAAGGAATTGGCGGGCCAGAAGGTCCAATTCGACATCAAGGTGAAGACGGTCGAGGCCCCGAAGCTGCCCGAACTGGACGCCGAGTTTGCCAAGAGCCTGGGCATCAAGGACGGCGACCTGGCCGCGATGCGCAAGGAAGTCCGCGAGAACCTCGAGCGCGAGGTGAAGAAGCGCATCCAGGGCCGCATCAAGAATCAGGTGATGGACGCGCTGCTGGCCGCCATGCCGATCGACGTGCCGGGCGCTCTGATCGAGGCCGAGTCCCAACAGATGGCCGAAGGCGCGCTGAAGGATTTCGAGCGCCGCGGCGGCAATCCCAAGGCGATGCCCGTGGAGCCTTCATGGTTTACCGACGCCGCCACTCGTCGCGTCAAGCTGGGCCTGATCCTTGCTGAGGTGGTCAAGGCGAAGGAACTGCACGCCAAGCCGGAGCAGGTGCGCGCCATGGTTGACGATTTCGCCTCCACTTTCGAGGACCCGAAGGAAGTCGTCCGCTGGTACTACTCGCAGCCCCAGCGGCTGGCGGATGCAGAGGCCCTGGTGATGGAAAACAACGTCGTTGACTGGGTCTTGTCGCAGGCTAAAGTGACCGAGAAGGCGATTGCTTTTGACGAACTGATGGGTGATCGGGCATGATGTTCCCACGCAGCGGAACGACGATGACGAACATGGCAAACCAAGCTACCGAGACCCAGGCGATCGGCCTCGTGCCGATGGTCATCGAGACCAGTGGGCGCGGCGAGCGCGCCTACGACATCTATTCGCGCCTGCTGAAAGAGCGCGTGGTGTTCCTGGTCGGGCCGGTCAACGACATGACCGCCAACCTGATCGTCGCCCAGCTGCTGTTCCTCGAGTCCGAGAATCCGGACAAGGACATCTACTTCTACATCAACTCGCCGGGCGGTTCGGTTTCGGCGGGCCTGGCGATCTACGACACCATGCAGTTCATCAAGCCCGACGTGTCGACGCTGTGCGTCGGCCAGGCGGCGAGCATGGGCGCGTTCCTGCTGGCGGCGGGGGCCAAGGGCAAGCGCTTCGCGCTGCCCAATTCCCGCGTCATGATCCACCAGCCGCTGGGCGGTTTCCAGGGCCAGGCGTCGGACGTGGAGATCCATGCCAAGGAAATTCTCTACATCAAGCATCGCCTGAACGAGATCCTCGCGAAGCACACCGGCCAACCGCTCGAGCGCGTCGAGCGCGACACCGATCGCGACAACTTCCTTTCCGCCGAAGCCGCAGTCGAATTCGGCATCGTGGACAGGGTGATCGCCAGCCGTACCGAAGCGGCTTGAGCGACGAGACGAAACAACGGAGCCGGCGATGACGGACAAGAAATCCAGCGACAAGCTTCTCTACTGTTCTTTCTGCGGCAAGAGCCAGCATGAGGTGAAGAAGCTCATCGCCGGTCCGTCGGTCTTCATCTGCGACGAGTGCATCGACCTGTGCAACGACATCATCCGCGACGAGACCGCCGCGGAGCCGTCGGGCAAGACGTCGGGCGATCTGCCGCCGCCGGCCGAGATCCGTGCCAGCCTCGATCAGTTCGTCATCGGCCAGGACCAGGCGAAGAAGATCCTCGCCGTCGCCGTGTACAACCATTACAAGCGCCTGCGCCACCAGCAGAAGGGCAGCGACGGCGTGGAGCTCGCCAAGAGCAACATCCTGCTGATCGGCCCGACGGGTTCGGGCAAGACGCTGCTGGCGCAAACGCTGGCGCGCCTGCTCAACGTGCCGTTCGTGATGGCGGATGCGACGACCCTGACCGAAGCCGGCTACGTCGGCGAGGACGTCGAGAACATCATCCAGAAGCTGCTGCAGAAGTGCGACTACGAGGCGGAGAAGGCGCAGCAGGGCATCGTCTACATCGACGAGATCGACAAGATCTCGCGCAAGTCCGACAACCCATCGATCACCCGCGACGTCTCGGGCGAAGGCGTGCAGCAGGCGCTGCTGAAGCTGATCGAGGGCACTGTGGCGTCCGTGCCGCCGCAGGGCGGGCGCAAGCACCCGAACCAGGACTTCGTCCAGATCGACACCACCAACATCCTGTTCATCTGCGGCGGCGCCTTCGACGGCCTCGAAAAGGTGATCCGCGAGCGTTCCGAGAAGTCGGGCATCGGCTTCTCCGCTCAGGTGAAGACGCGCGACAACAAGAACATCACGGAAACCTTGAAGCGCGTCGAGCCGGAAGACCTTATCAAGTTCGGGCTCATTCCCGAATTCGTCGGCCGCCTGCCGGTGGTCGCGACGCTGCATGAGCTCGACGAGCCGAGCCTCATCGACATCCTCACCAAGCCCAAGAACGCGCTGACCCGGCAGTACCAGCGTCTGTTCGAGATGGACGGCGTAAAGCTGCGCTTCACCAAGGGCGCCCTGTCGGCCGTC
>DASVZI010000021.1:0-7247 GCA_036391735.1 Rhodocyclaceae bacterium | reverse complement strand
GAACTGAAGAACATCATGGTGACCAGCAGCACGGCGCGCAGCGGCGCGCCGTTGTCGAGAAATCCGGATATATCGGCCAGGACGGCGTCGGACTGCGTCGGCACCAGCCAGTCGAGATATCGCCGCAGCGTCGCCAGCAGGTCGGCCTGGTCGATGAAATGCGACAACCCGAGGACGCACAGGATCAACAGAGGCACAAGGGACAACAGCGCGTAATAGGCGATGGCGCCGGCGAGCAGCAGGCCCTGGTTGCGGCCGAAGCTCCTCAGCACCTGGAGTGCGAAGCGGGCCGGATGTTCGATGACCGACAAGGCGGAGCGAATTGTCATTTCAGGGAGGAATCCCTCGGCAGTAGCCGGGCCGCCCGCTCAGCCTCACTTCAGCACGGCGAAGACGCTGCTGTAGTCGTCGCGCCAGAGGCGGAACCCGGGGGGCACCGCGATCCGGGCAGCCCTGCCCTTCAATTGCGCGTCGTCGAAGAAGCGCTCGTCCGTGGTGACCAGCACCCAGTCGGAAGGGAACGACATGTCCGGGTCGCCGTCGTAGGAGACCAGGCGGGCGTGGCGGCCGAAGCTTTCCGCCGCCGCCGCAACGACCGGCACCAGGCCGAGGAAGCGGTTGGTGCAGTGGACTGCCAGCACGCCGTCGGGCTTGAGATGCCGGAAGTAGTCGGCGAAGGCCTCGCGTGTCAGCAGGTGGATCGGCACCGAGTCGCCGGAGAAGGCGTCGATGGCGAGCAGGTCGAAGCCCTGCGGAGACTCCTTCTCGAGCATGAGCCGCGCATCGCCGATCACCGTGTGCAGTTCGGCGCGCGAGCGCGACAGGAAGCGGAACTCGCTGTGCGCGAGATCGACCACCAGCGGATCGATGTCGTAGAGCCGGTAGGCGTCGCCGGGCCGGCCGTAGCTTGCCAGCGTGCCGGTGCCGACGCCGACGACGCCGACGCGCAGGGGCCCGTCGCGCCCGCGCAGCGCCAGCAGCGCGCGCCCCACGCCCGTCCCCGGACCGTAGTAGGTGGTGGCACGATCGAGACGGTCCGGCGCGGTGAACTGGCGCCCATGGATGATCCTGCCATGCAGCAGCGTGCGATACGCCGTTTCGCCTTCGCCGCTCTCGAACACCCTCAGCGTGCCGTAGAAGTTGCGCTGGGTGACCAGTGCCCCCTGCAGCGTCTCGATGTGGTCGTCGACGCGGACCCAGGCGATGGCGGCCACGAAGGCGAGGCAGCCGGCCCATGCCATCGCCCGCGGGCGCACGGCGGCGACGCTGCCGGGCACCACTGCGAAGGTCGCGACGATGCCGGTCAGCACGATGCCGACGGAGAGTTCGTAGTTGCTGTTGAACCAGTAGGGCGCGACGAAGCCGACGAAGACGCCGCCGAGCGCGCCGCCGACGGCGACCATCAGGTAATAGCCGGTGAGATGCGAGGGGTGCGGCTGGCGCCGGGCCAGTTCGCCGTGGCACACCATGCAGACGACGAAGAAGGCGGCGAGGTTGACGGCCATGGCGGCGAGGATCGGCATGGCGCTAAGGCTCAGCGTCGGCAGCCAGGCCAGCAGTCCCAGCGCGACGACCAGCAGCGGCAGGAAGACGCGCCTCAGGTACCAGCCCTTGCGTTCGAAGCAGAGGATGAACGACAGCAGGTAGAGTGCGAGCGGCACCACCCACAGCAGCGGGATCGGCGCGATGTTCTCGGTCAAATAGCCGGTATCGGCGACCAGCATGATCGACGGGCAGGCGGCCAGCATGATCCAGGCGAAATGCGCCGCCGCCGGGGGCGCCGGCGCCGCGTCGCGATGGGCCTCGTGCGCCGCCTGGCCGTGGCGTCCCCGCCAGGCCAGCAGGCCGCAGGACAGGGCGAAGCAGGCGAACAGGGCCGACCACGACCACGATTGCCAGCGCGTCGGCAGCAGCGGCTCGAACAAGGCCGGATAGGCGAGCAGGGCCAGCAGCGAGCCGAAGTTGGACAGCGCAAACAGCCGGTAGGGCAGCGCGCCCGGGCGCTCGCGCGCGAACCACGCCTGGATCAGCGGCCCGGTGGTGGAGAGCACGAAATAGGGCAGGCCGATGCTGGCCGCCAGGACGCCGAGGATGCGCAGCGTCGGGTTCTCGGCGCCGGTCGGCTTCCAGTCCGCCGGCAGGCCGATCGGCAGCAGCAGCAGGCTCGCCCCCAGCAGGGCGATATGCAGCAGGCTCTGGCCGCGCGCCGACAGGAAGCGCACCACCCAGTGGGAGTAGAGGTAGCCGAGCAGCAGCAGGAGCTGGAAGAACAGCATGCAGGTCGTCCATACGGACGCCGAGCCGCCGAACCAGGGGAGGATCATCTTGCCGATCAGCGGCTGCACCTGGAACAGCAGGAAGGCGCTGAGGAAGATGGTGAGGCCGTAATGGAGGGTGAGGCGCAGATTCGTATGCATCGCGATTAACCCCGGCAAAGTTGCCGCATCATCGCATAACTGCCGAGGAGTCAGGCGCTTCCGGTATCATTGTGCACTTTCCGCTTCTGCAACCCGCATGATCCGCAAGCTGCTGCGCCGCGTCTTCCGGCGCAATGCCCCGAGCCGGCACGAGCCGGCGACCATCCCGCACGCGCGCCACGGCATCGACCGCGCGCTCGTCTCGCACAATGCGCGCCGCGTCTGCGAAGTCCTCCAGGGCGCCGGCCACAAGGCCTACATCGTCGGCGGCGCCGTGCGCGACCTCATCGCCGGCATCGAGCCGAAGGACTTCGACATCGCCACCGATGCCACGCCCGAGCAGGTGCGCGCGCTGTTCCGCCGCGCCCGCATCATCGGCCGCCGCTTCCAGATCGTGCACGTCATGATGGGCTCGGAGACGATGGAAGTCTCCACCTTCCGCGCCGCCCACGACGAGAACACGCTGAAGGACGAGCACGGCCGCGTGCTACGCGACAACATCTGGGGCAGCATGGAGGAGGACGCCGCGCGGCGCGACTTCACGGTCAACGCGCTCTACTACGATCCGGTCACCGAGACGGTGTTCGACTACCACCACGGCGTCGACGACCTCAAGAACAAGACCATGCGCATGATCGGCGAGCCGCGGAGCCGCTATCGCGAGGACCCGGTGCGCATGCTGCGCGCCGTGCGCCTATCGGCCAAGCTGGGGCTGACGCTCGATCCCGCCGTGCGCGCGCCGATCAAGGAAATGGCCGGCCTGATGGAGAACGTGCCGCCGGCGCGCCTGTTCGACGAGATGCTGAAGCTGCTGTTCTCGGGCCATGCCGTCGAATGCATCAAGCGGCTGCGCGCGGAGGGCCTTCACCACGGCCTGCTGCCGCTGCTCGACGTCATCCTCGAGCAGCCGCTCGGCGAGAAGTTCGTCATGCTTTCGCTCGAAAGCACCGACAAGCGCGTGCGCGCCGACAAGCCGACGTCGCCGGGCTTCCTGTTCGCCACCCTGCTGTGGCACGAGGTCCTGGCCGACTGGGAGAAGCGCAAGGCCGCCAAGGAGCTGGCAGTGCCGGCGTTGTTCGCCGCCATGGACGAGGTGCTCGACCAGCAGGCCGAGAAGCTTGCCATCACGCGCCGCGTCGCCGGCGACATCAAGGATATCTGGCTGCTGCAGCCCCGCTTCGAGAAGCGGTCCGGCAAGTCGCCGCTGCGCATGATCGAGCAGCCGCGCTTCCGCGCGGCCTACGACTTCCTGCTGCTGCGCGCCGAGAGCGGCGAGCTGCCGCAGGAGCTCGCCGAGTGGTGGACGCGGTTCATCGCCACCGACCATGCCGGCCGCGAAGCCATGCTGCTGCCCGACACCGGCAAGAAGCGCCGCCGCAGCCGCGGACGCGGACGCAAGGCGGCGGCGGGCGAAGCGGCACCGGAGGCAGCGGATTGACCATCGCTTACGTGGCGCTGGGCGCCAATCTCGGCAATCCGGAACTCACGGTCAAGGCCGCCATCATGGCGCTGGACAGCATTCCGCTGACGCGGCGCATCGCCAGCTCGTCGCTCTACCGCACCGCCCCCGTCGGCCTGAAGAACCAGCCTGACTTCGTCAATGCCGTGGTGGCGCTGGACACCCGGCTGGCACCCAACTCGCTGCTCAACGAACTCTTCGAGATCGAGCAGGAATTCGGCCGCCAGCGCAGCGTCAGGAACGCGCCGCGCACGCTCGACCTCGATCTGCTGCTGCACGACGAGGCCGTGCTCGACACGCCGCAACTCACGCTGCCGCACCCGCGCATGCACGAGCGTGCCTTCGTGCTGGCGCCGCTCGCCGAAATCGCCCCCGACCTCGCCGTTCCCGGCCGCGGCAAGGTCGCCGACCTGCTGGCCGCCTGCACCGGGCAGCGCATCGAGAAGATCGTGCCGTGAACATCCCGGTGGTCCTGCAGACGGCGCTGCTGCTCGCCGCCTCCAACGTCTTCATGACCTTCGCCTGGTATGCGCACCTGAAGAACCTCAGCGACCGCGCCTGGTGGATCGCCGCGCTCACCTCCTGGGGCATCGCGCTGTTCGAATACCTGATCCAGGTGCCGGCCAACCGCATCGGCCACACCGAACTCGACCTCGGGCAACTCAAGATCCTGCAGGAGGCCATCACGCTGTCGGTGTTCGTGCCCTTCGCCGTGCTCTACATGCAGGAGCCGCTGAAGCTTGACTACCTCTGGGCGTGTTTGTGTATTCTGGGGGCCGTTTACTTCATCTTCCGCGGCGGCTGACGCCGCGTTCCGCCATGACCTATCTCGCCAGCAACAAGCCGATCACGCTGCCCGAGCTCGCCCGCATGAAGCGCGAAGGCGAGAAGATCGCCATGCTGACCGCCTACGACGCCAGCTTCGCGGCGCTCGAGGATCGCTGCGGGGTCGATGTCATGCTGGTCGGCGATTCGCTCGGCAACGTGGTGCAGGGCAAGACGTCGACCCTGCCCGTGACGATGGAGCAGATGGTCTACCACACCGAATGCGTCGGCCACATGGCCAACCGCGCCATGTGCGTCGCCGACCTGCCCTTCGGCGCCTACCAGGAGTCGAAGGAGCAGGCGCTGCGCAACGCCGTGCGGCTGCTCGCCGCCGGGGCCGAGATGGTGAAGATCGAGGGCGGCGCCGTGATGGCGGAGACGACCCGCTTCCTGGTCGAGCGCGGCATCCCGGTCTGCGCGCACATCGGCCTCACGCCGCAGTCGGTGCACGCGCTCGGCGGCTACCACGTGCAGGGGCGCGGCGAGGAAGCGTCGCGGCGCATGAAGGCCGACGCCCACGCGCTGGAGGACGCCGGTGCCGCGCTGATGGTGCTCGAGATGGTGCCGGCGATGCTGGCGGCCGAAATCTCGAAGGAACTGAGGGCCTGCGCCACCGTCGGCATCGGCGCCGGTCCCGATTGCGACGGCCAGGTGCTGGTGCTGCACGACATGCTGGGCGTCTACCCGGGCAAGAAGGGCCGCTTCGTCAGGAACTTCATGGCCGACGCGCAAAGCATCGAAGGCGCCGTCACCCTCTACGTCAAGGCCGTCAAGGACGGCAGCTACCCGGCGCCCGAGCACTGCTACTGACGCCTTCGATATCATTCGGAACCTCTTCCGCCGTTACGGGTTAAGCCGGACTCCAATGCAAATCCACGAAACCGTCGCCGGCCTGCGCGCCGCGCTGAAGCCGCTTCGCCCTGCGCGCCGCATCGCGCTGGTCCCGACCATGGGCAACCTGCATGAGGGCCACATCGCGCTGATGACCGAGGCGCGCGCCCACGCCGATGCCGTCGTCGCCACCATCTTCGTCAATCGCCTGCAGTTCCGCCCCGGCGAGGACTTCGACAAGTATCCGCGCACCTTCGCCGCCGACTGCGAGAAGCTCGCGGCGGCCGGCGTCGACCATCTGTTCGCGCCCGGCGAGACGGAGATGTATCCGCAGCCGCAGGCCTACCACGTCGAGCCGCCGCCCGAGCATGCGAACGTGATCGAGGGCGAGTTCCGTCCCGGCCACTTCCGCGGCGTCGCCACCGTGGTGATGAAGCTGTTCCAGATCGCCCAGCCGGACGTCGCCCTGTTCGGCAAGAAGGACTTCCAGCAATTGATGGTGATTCGCAACATGGTCGCCGACTTCAATCTCCCCATCGAGATCGTGCCCGGCGAGACCGTGCGGGCGCCGGACGGGCTGGCGCTGTCGTCGCGCAACGGCTATCTCTCCGCCGAGGAGCGCAAGGAGGCGCCGCGGCTTTCCCGCGCTCTGACCAAGGTAGTAGAGGCTATCCGCGCCGGAAACCGGGATTTTCCAGGCCTGGAGCGGGATGCCATGGCCGAATTGGCCGCCCATGGCTGGATTCCGGACTATATTGCGGTGCGAAATATATTTGATCTACAATTGCCGGCCGCTCACGAATCCAGGCTGGTGGTGTTGGCTGCGGCGCGTCTAGGCAGCACGCGCCTCATCGACAACCTGGAAGTTTAGGCCGCCGCGATGCGCTCATGCCGGCGCCGGCCAGTAGCCGACAGGACGGGGTCCGTCGCCGGGCTCCGGTGATTGTCGCCTTCCTTTGCATGAGAAAGGATAGCCAATGCAACGTACGATGCTGAAGTCCAAGCTCCACCGCGTCACGGTGACGCAGGCCGAACTCCATTACGAGGGTTCGTGCGCCATCGACGAGGACCTGCTCGACGCCGCCGACATCCGCGAGTACCAGCAGATCGAGATCTGGAACGTGGACAACGGCGAGCGCTTCACCACCTACGCGATCAAGGCCGAGCGCGGATCCGGCACCATCTCCGTGAACGGCGCCGCCGCCCGCAAGGCCGCCCCCGGCGACCTGCTGATCATCGCGACCTTCGCCAGCTACAACGAACTGGAACTCACCAAGTTCGAGCCGGACCTGGTGTACGTGGACGCGAAGAACCGCATCACCCACCACAGCAAGAAGATCCCGACCCAGGCCGCGGCCTGATCCGGTTTCAAGCCGTCCCGATGGCCACTCCTCGAGTGGCCATTTTCATTTGCAGCCCGCCTTCGGCCCGCAGCTCGTGGTTGAGCCAGACCAGCGTCGCGAACAGCAGCATGGCGCCGCCCTGGTGTGCCGCCCCCAGCGCCACCGGCACCGCCAGCAGCAGCGTCGCGATGCCCAGCGAAACCTGCAGCGCCAATGCCGCGAGCACGACGAGGGCCGCCGTGCGCGCCCGCGGCGGCACGTCAGGGGCGGCGCGCACCCGCCGCACCAACCAGGGAACCAGGAAGGCCAGCAGCCAGGCGCCGACCCGGTGGTCGAACTGCACCGCCGTGACGTTGGCGAAGAAGTTCGAAT
>DASVZI010000020.1:0-38682 GCA_036391735.1 Rhodocyclaceae bacterium | reverse complement strand
GCGCCGGCTGCCGCTCCGGCGGCCACGGCTCCTGCCGCGGCTCCCGCTGCCGCCGCTCCCGCCGCCGCAACTGCCGCGGCTCCCGCCGATGCCGCACCCGCCGCGGCGCCGCAGCCCAACAAGGGCGACACCGCCTGGATGCTCACCTCCACGGCCCTCGTGCTGCTGATGTCGGTGCCCGCGCTGGCACTGTTCTACGGCGGCCTGGTCCGCACCAAGAACATGCTGTCGGTGCTGATGCAGGTGTTCGTGGTGTTCTCGCTGATTACCGTGCTGTGGTGCATCTATGGCTACAGCCTGGCCTTCACCGAGGGCAACGCCTTCATAGGCGGCCTCGACCGGCTGTTCCTCAAGGGCACCTTCGACGCGGCCACCGGCACGTTCGCGCTCGGCGCCACGTTCAGCAAGGCCACGCCGATGTACGAGATGGTGTTCGTCGCCTTCCAGGCCACGTTCGCCGCCATCACGGTCTGCCTGATCCTCGGCGCTATCGTCGAGCGCGTCAAGTTCTCCGCGGTGCTGATCTTCTCGGTGCTGTGGTTCACGCTCAGCTACACCCCGATCGCCCACATGGTCTGGTTCTGGATGGGTCCGGACGCCTACACCGGTCCTGAAGTGGTCGACGCCATGAACGCCAAGGCCGGCCTGATCTGGCAGTGGGGCGCGCTCGACTTCGCGGGCGGCACGGTGGTGCACATCAACGCCGGCGTCGCCGGCCTGGTCGGCGCATTCATGCTCGGCAAGCGCATCGGCTACGGCAAGGAAGCCTTCACGCCGCACAGCCTGACCATGACCATGATCGGCGCCTCGCTGCTGTGGTTCGGCTGGTTCGGCTTCAACGCCGGTTCCGCGCTCGAAGCCAACGGCTCCGCCGCCCTGGCCTTCATGAACACCTTCCTGGCCACGGCCTGCGCGGTGCTCTCCTGGACCTTCGGCGAATGGGTGCTCAAGGGCAAGCCCTCGATGCTGGGTGCCGCCTCCGGCGCCGTCGCCGGCCTCGTGGCGATCACCCCGGCCGCCGGCAACGTCGGCATCCCCGGCGCCTTCGTCATCGGCACCGCGGTCGGCCTGGTCTGCCTGTGGGGCGTCAATGGCCTGAAGAAGATGCTGGGTGCGGACGACGCGCTCGACGTGTTCGGCGTCCATGCGCTGGGCGGCATCTTCGGTGCGCTGATGACCGGCATCTTCAACTCGCCGGACCTCGGCGGCCCGGGCTTCGTCACCGACTGGGTCACGGCCAAGACGGGCTTCTCGAGCATCGCCGAGCAGTTCATCGTGCAAGCCAAGGCCGTCGGCCTGACCGTGGTCTGGACCACCGTCTCCGCCTACATCTCCTACAAGATCGCGGACCTGCTGGTCGGCCTGCGCGTGACGGAAGACGAGGAGCGCGAAGGTCTCGACATCGCCTCCCACGGCGAATCGGCCTACCACTACTGAGCATTGCCGGTCCCGGCCTCGGCCGGGACTTCTTCTGCTGTGGTCTTGCGGGCGTTCTCCGGAACGCCCGTTTCTTTTTCTGCCTCCACCGAAGGCTATAGAATGCGGCCTTCATGGCCCTTTCCTGGAATCCCGCCGACTGGGTGCTGCAGCTCGCTCGCCGTGCGCTCTATGCGCTCGTGCGCACCCAGGTCCTGCCAACCGACCTGGCGGAGCTCGGACTCGATCCCGCCCTGCCCGTCTGCTACGTGCTGCAGCACAAGCTGCTCAGCAACTTCCTGGTGCTCGCCGAGGAGACCCGGCGCGCGGGCCTGCCCTCGCCGCGCAGCGCGCTGCAACTCGGCGCGCTGCATGCCGACCGGTCGTTCTTCTTCCTGACCCGTCCACAGCCGCTCGACGCCAGCGCCAAGGACCGCTACCGTCCCTCGCCGCTGCTGGCGGGCATCGCCGGCGCCGCGCATGCCGATGCGGCCGCCGACGTCCAGCTGGTGCCCGTCACCATCCTGTGGGGACGCGCCCCCGGCACGCAGAACTCGCTGCTGAAAGCGCTGTTCGCCGAGACTTGGCGGCCGGCGAGTCACCTGCGGCAGCTGATCGCCGTGCTGCTGCACGGCCGCCATACCCTGGTGCGGTTCGGCGCGCCGCTGCGCGTGCAGCAGATCGTCGGCGCCTGCACCAGCGAAGCGCACGCCGTGCGCAAGCTGTCGCGCCTGCTGCGCGTGCATTTCCGCCAGCAGCGCGAAATGGCCATCGGCCCCGACCTCTCGCATCGCAACACCCAGGTCCATGCCCTGCTCGGCGCGCCGGCCGTGCGCGCCGCCATCGAGGCGGAAGCCGCCACGGCGAAAATCCCGGTGCGCGAGGCTGCGGCGCGGGCGCGCGGATACGCCCTGGAGATCGCCTCCGACTACAGCCATGGCGTCGTGCGCGCGTTCTCCCTCTTCCTCAATTGGTTGTGGAATCGCCTTTACGAAGGCGTGGAGGTCAACGGCTTCGAGCAGATCTCCGGCATCGCACCCGGCAGCGGCATCGTCTACGTGCCCTGCCATCGCAGCCACATCGACTACCTGCTGCTGTCCTTCATCATCTTCCATCGCGGCCTGATGCCGCCCCACATCGCCGCCGGCGCCAACCTCGACCTGCCCGTCGTCGGGCCCTTCCTGCGCCGCGGCGGCGCCTTCTTCCTGCGCCGCAAATTCAAGGGCGACGCGCTCTACGCAGCCGTGTTCGACGAGTACCTGCATCGCATGCTGTCGCGCGGCTTCCCGATCGAATACTTCGTCGAGGGCGGCC
This sequence comes from Rhodocyclaceae bacterium, assembly GCA_036391735.1. Classification (GTDB taxonomy): domain Bacteria; phylum Pseudomonadota; class Gammaproteobacteria; order Burkholderiales; family Rhodocyclaceae; genus Nitricoxidireducens. Next base: position 35,952 of record DASVZI010000020.1, on the reverse strand, counting down.
GCAGCCGCAGCGGCCGCACCCTGCCGCCCAAGACAGGCCTGCTCGGCATGACGATCCGCAGCTACGTGCGCAGCCACGACCGGCCGCTCTACTTCGTACCGGTCTACATCGGCTACGAGAAACTGATCGAAGGCGAGAGCTTCGTCAGCGAACTCGCCGGCAAGCCCAAGCAGGGCGAATCGCTATGGGGCATCATCACCACGGCCCAACGCCTGCGCGAGAACTTCGGCAAGGTGCACCTCAACTTCGGCCGTCCGCTCGAACTCGCCGGCTACCTGGACGCGGCCTACCCGGCCTGGCGCGGGGAGGTGCGCGACGACCTGATGCGCTCCGTGACGCGCGGCGTGGCGCGCGAGATCGTCGAGCGCATCAACGAGGCCGCCGTGGTCAATTCGGTGAACCTGGTCGCCCTGGCGCTGCTCGCCTCGCCGAAGCACACGTTGGACGAGTCCTCGCTGCACCGGATGGTCGGGCACTACCAGGCGCTGCTGGCCGGCGCCCGCTACGGCGACTACACCCGGCCGTGCACCCGCAGCCCCGCCGAGACGGTGGAAAGCGCGCTGCGCCTGGGACTGGTGGAGCGCATCGCGCATCCGCTCGGCGACCTCTGGCGCGTGCCCGAGCCCCAGGCCGCCCTGCTCGCCTATTTCCGCAACAACGTCCTGCATCTCGTCGCGCTGCCGGCGCTGGTCGCCTGCCTGCTGGCGCACAACGCCCAGCTGCCGCGGCGGCGCATCGAGGCGGTGGTGATCGGCCTGCACGCCCAGCTGCGTCCCGAGCTGTTCCTGCGCTGTACGGCAGCGGAACTGCCGCAGATCCTCGACGCCATCCTCGACGTCATGGCGACGCGCGGCCTGGTGGCCGTCGTCGGCGGCGACATGCTGGCGGCACCGCCCCCGGCGAGCGTCGAAGCCGCCGAGCTGCAGCTGCTGGGCGAGACCATGCGGCCCTCGCTGGAGCGCCATTTCCTCACGCTGTCATTGCTGCAGCGGCACGGCACCGGCCGGCTGACGCGCAAGGGACTCGAGGAAGCCAGCCACCTGTTGGCGCAGCGCCTGGCGCTGCTCTACGAATTCAACGCGCCCGAGTTCTCGGAGAAATCGCTGTTCGCCGCCGTCATCGCCAACATGATCGCCGCCGGCCTCGTGACCGAGGACACCGACGGCCTGCTCCACTTCGACGCCAGCGTCACCGCCCCGGCCGAGCACGCGGAACTGCTGCTGGCCGCGGAAGTGCGGCAGACGATCAGGCGGATTGCCGACGCGGGAGCGACGGTGGAGGCGGCGCAGCCGATGCCGTCGTAACGGGCGGCCCGCGCCGGCGGGCGGCCTTCAGCAAACGTGCCGCATATAGGCGATGCCCGCGATGCCGGTGACGAGCATGACGGCTGCCGGGACCATGACCTTCCGCGGTTCCCTGGGCTGGCGGCGCTGTATCCGGTTGAGCAGCTGCATCATCTCGCCGAGCGCCATGATGGCCAGCAGGATCATCACCATGGCGTCCAGGATGATGACCAGCGCATCGAAGTCCTGCAGCGGCCGGCACACGTGACCGCGTGGCTGGCCCAGCGCACTGACGACCTGGTTGAGGCGGTCGAAGCTGAGGCCCGTGACGAACCAGACGGCAACCATGAAGATCACGGCGAGCAGCAGCGCCAGGGTGAACCAGCCCTCGGCGCGCTTGAGGGCCACGGCGAAATTGCGCAGGTCGGCCAGGTATTCGGAGGCCTCGCGCCGCAGTTCCCGCCGCAGCTTCTCCCAGTTCATGGGCTAGCGGAAGACGACCGTCTTGTTGCCATGGACCAGCACGCGGTCCTCGAGGTGGTAGCGCAGGCCGCGCGCCAGCACGGTCTTCTCGATGTCCTTGCCGTAGCGCACCATGTCCTCGGGAGAGTCGGAGTGGTCGATGCGGATCACGTCCTGCTCGATGATCGGCCCCTGGTCCAGGTCGGCGGTGACGTAGTGGCAGGTGGCGCCGATCAGCTTCACGCCGCGCGCGTACGCCTGGTGGTAGGGCTTGGCGCCGACGAAGCTCGGCAGGAAGGAGTGATGGATGTTGAGGATGCGGCGCGGATAGGCGGCGCAGAGTTCCGGCGAGAGGATCTGCATGTAGCGCGCCAGCACCATGGTGTCGCCGCGCACTTCCTCGAAAATGCGCTGCACTTCGGCGAAGGCCTTGGCCTTGTTGTCCGGCGTGACGGGCACATGGTGGAACGGAATGCCGTGCCACTCGACGAAGCCCTTGAAGGTATCGTGATTCGAGATGACGCAGGGAATCTCGATATCGAGTTCCTTCGACTGCCAGCGCGCCAGCAAGTCGTAGAGGCAGTGCTCCTGCTTCGACACCAGCACCACGACGCGCTTCTTCACGGCCGAATCGGTGATCTGCCAGTCCATCTGCAGCTCGGCGGCGATCGGCGCGAAGCGCTCGCGCAGCTCGGCGAGCATGAAGGGCATGGAATCCGCCTTGACCTCGATGCGCATGAAGTAGCGCGCGTCATGGCCGTCGATGACGGGGTCGGAATGAAAGCTGGACTCGAGGATCCAGCCCTTGTGTTCGGCGAAGAAGCCGGTGACGCGCGCGATGATCCCCGTGCGGTCGGGGCATGAGGCCGTCAGCGTGTAGTAGCGCTCGCGGTGCATCTCAGATGCGCTGCGCGGCGGCGTCGATCGCGGCGCGCAGCTCCTCGTAGCTGTTGGTGACGGCGAACTGCGGGAACTCGCGGATGACGTTGTCCGGCGCGTGGAACAGGATGCCGGCATGCGCTTCGCCGAGCATCGCGGTGTCGTTGTAGGAGTCGCCGGCGGCGATGACCTTGAAGTTGATTTCCTTGAAGCGCTTGACCGCTTCCTTCTTCTGGTTCGGCATGCGCAGGTGGTAATTGACCAGGAAGCCCTGCGCGTTCGCCTCGAGCTTGTGGCAGAACAGCGTCGGCATGCCGAGCTGCCGCATCAGCGGCATGGCGAACTCGTAGAAGGTGTCGGACAGGATGACGACCTGGTAGTCCTCGCGCAGCGCGTCGAGGAAAGCCTTGGCGCCGGGCAGCGGGCCCATGTCGGCGATCACCTTCTGGATGTCGGGCAGGCCGAGGCGATGCTGCTCGAGCAGGGCCAGGCGGCCCTTCATGAGCTTGTCGTAGTCCGGCTCGTCGCGCGTCGTGCGCCGCAGTTCGGGGATCCCGGTTCGCTCGGAAAATTCGATCCAGATCTCGGGGACGAGGACGCCCTCGAGATCGAGGCAGACGAGTTGCACTAGACGCTCCTGGTATTGGTGGCCGACAGGCCCGCGATTCTACCGGAACGGCAGCAGGGAATAGGTCTAGGCGGCCACGCAGAGGATGCTCGGATCCCCCTCGCCGGACTTGGCCATGGTCTCCAGGTGCCCCAGGACTTCCATGCTGGCCCGCTCCATCTCGCCCACCTCGACGAGGCCTTCCGCGAACTGTCCGCTGCGGAACAGCCGCACGGCATTCTGTCCGTGCTGGTGCACGCGCTCGTGCGGCGGCTCGACGTCGCGGTAGCCGGGCAGGCGCGAGAAGCACTCCTTGCCGTCGCCTTCGTAGTACCACTTGCCGAGGCGGCAGGCCATATGGCTCGCGAAATCCTCGGCATTCTTGTCCGACAGCCCCATGAAGACGCGATAGATTTCCATCTTGAACACGAGGTGGTCCTTCTTCGCCGTCTCGACGAAGCTGCGCAGCGCCGTCGCGGCGATGGTCTGCGTCATGTGATGCGACATGCTCATCAGGGCGTCGACGCTTTGGGCCGCGGCTTCGCCGTCGCCGCGCATTTCGGCCATTTCGGCGGGATTCACCTCGGACAGCGACTTCAGGCTGGTCGCCTCTTCCTGCACCCTCGCCACCAGGCTGGAAATCTCGGCGGTCGACGCGGTGGTCCGCTCGGCCAGCTTTCGCACTTCGTCGGCCACCACGGCGAATCCGCGTCCGGCCTCGCCGGCGCGCGCCGCCTCGATCGCCGCATTCAGCGCAAGCAGGTTGGTCTGGTCGGCGATCTCCTTGATGAGCTGGACGATGCCGTTGATCTTGCCGGTGCGATCGTGCAGCGCGTCGATGGCGCCGGCGCTGCGCTGGGTACGCTCGGTCAGGTGGTCGATGTGAACCGACAGCCTCTGCACGGCCTGCTGGCTCTGCACGGTTTCCGCGGTCGCCTTGACCGCCTGCTGGGTCTCCTCCTTCATGGCGGCGGCGAGGGTGGCGAGGCTGGCCTGGACGGCCTTGGTCGATTCGCCGAACTCGTGCAGATGTTCGGTCAATCCCTCGAAGAAGCGCACCCGCTGCGCCGCAGCCTCGCACGCCTCGCGCATGCCGGCCGTCTCGGCCTCCACGGCCGCCAGCCTCGAGGCCAGTTCGGCCTCGCGCCCGCGCGCCCGCGCCAGTTCTTCCTCGAGTTCCCTGATCCTTCTGCCGCTGCCGAACATATCGCCCCCTTGTCAGCCGACCCGCGATTTTCGCAAAAGCATATTACAGACGGATGGGACTTTTGAATCCGGCCAGCAAGCCGATTTTTCCGCTATATCAGGCTCTTTCGCCTACACCAATTCCTCTAGCAGGGCATGGATTTCGAGCCAGCGCGACTCGGCCGCGTCGATGCTTTCGGCAAGCGCGGCACGGCGGCGGTTGAGCTCCTCGAGCGCTGACGCGTCGGACTTCTCGTAGGTAGCAGGATCGGCGAGGCGGTGGTCGACCTCGGCAAGCTCGGGCTGCCAGGCGGCCAGTTGCTTCTCGAGCTTTTCCGCTTCCCTGAGCAGCGGCCGGCGCTTCTCCTGCAGCGCGCGGCGGTCCGCCTCGGCCTGCGCGCGCGCCTCGCGCCTTGCGCTCTTGCCCTCGTCCTGGCCGCGGCCCGCCGCGCGCCGGGCCGCCAGCCAGGCGGCGTAATCGTCGAGGTCGCCGTCGAAGGGCTGTACCCGCCCGTCGGCGACCAGCCACAGTTCGTCGCAGGTCGTGCGCAGCAGGTGCCGGTCGTGCGACACCAGCACGACCGCCGCCTCGGTCTCCTGCAGGGCCAGCGTCAGCGCCTCGCGCATCTCCAGGTCCAGATGGTTGGTCGGCTCGTCGAGCAGCAGCAGGTTGGGGCGGCGGCGGATCAGCAGCGCCAGCACCAGCCGTGCCTTCTCGCCGCCGGAGAAGCGGCCGCAGGGCGCGTCCGCCATGTCGCCGCGGAAGTCGAAGCCGCCGAGGTAGTCGCGCAGGTCCTGTTCGCGGGTGCCGGGTTCCTGGCGCATCAGGTGGCGCAGCGGGGATTCGTCCGGCCGCAGCAACTCGACCTGGTGCTGCGCGAAGTAGCCGATCGCGAGATGGCGGCCTTCGTTGCGGCCGCCCGCCAGCGGCGCGAGTTCGCCGACCAGCGCCTTCACCAGCGTCGACTTGCCGGCGCCGTTGCGGCCGAGCAGGCCCAGCCGGGCGCCGGGACGCAGCGTCAGCGAAACCTGCTCCAACACGGCCTGGCCGCCGTAGCCGACGGCGGCCCCGTCGAGCGCCAGCAGCGGATCGGAGAACGCGGCCGGTTCGAGGAAGCGGAAGGTGAAAGGCGTGTCCACGTGGGCGGCGGCGATGCGTTCCATGCGGTCGAGCGCCTTGAGGCGGCTTTGCGCCTGGCGCGCCTTGGTGGCCTTGGCGCGGAAGCGTTCGACGTACTTCTCGAGATGGGCGATCTCGCGCTGCTGCGCGTCGTGCATCGACTGCTGGGCCGCCAGCCGCTCCGCGCGAGTGCGCTCGAAGGCCGAATAACCGCCCGCGTACAAGGCCATCCGCCGGTTCTCGACGTGCAGGGTGTGGCCGACCACGGCATCGAGAAAGTCGCGGTCGTGCGAGATCATGATGAGCGTGCCGCGATAGGACTTCAGCCAGCCCTCCAGCCACAGCACGGCGTCGAGGTCGAGGTGGTTGGTCGGCTCGTCGAGCAGCAGCAGGTCCGAACGGCACATCAGGGCGCGGCCGAGATTCAGCCGCACCCGCCAGCCGCCGGAGAACTCCGCCACCGGGCGCACGAAGTCGGCATCGCCGAAGCCCAGGCCGTGCAGCAATTCGGCCGCCCGGGCGCGCGCCGCGTAGCCGCCGATCTCCTCCAGCCGGCCGTGCAGCTCGCCCAGGCGCACGCCGTCGTGCGCGGCGTCGGCAGCCGCCAGTTCCCGCTCGATGCGGCGCAGCTCGGCATCGCCGTCGAGCACGAATTCCAGCGCGGCGTCCGGCAGCGGCGGGGTGTCCTGCGCGACGTGGGCGACGGTCCAGCGCGCCGGCATCTCGAGGTCGCCGCGCTCGGCGTGCAATTCGCTGCGCAGCAGCGCCAGGAAGGTGGACTTGCCGCAGCCGTTGGCGCCGACGAGGCCCACTTTCCAGCCCGGATGGAGCTGGAACGAGGCGTCTTCGACGAGGAACTGGCCGCCGCGGGCGAAACAGAGGTTGCGGGCGAGGATCATGAACGGCTACGATGCGAGGCAAACTGCATTTTAAGGGAACATCGCATGCGCATCCTGCTGATCGCTGCCGCGCTGCTGGCCGCCGGCATCGCGCGCGGCCAGGACATCGTCGCGCCGCCGGTCGACGCGCCCATCCTTTCCGCCGACGAGAAGCGGACGCTGGAAGACCGGGCCAAGTCGCTGCACGAGAAGGCCGACAAGATGCGCCAGGACGCGGAGGCGAACTTCGCCGCCGAAAACAACGCATGCTGGCAGAAGTTCCTCGTCAGCAGCTGCCAGAAGGATGCCAAGAAGGCCAAGACCGCGCGCATGATGGAGGCGAGCGCCGTCGAGAGGGAGGCGCGCGAGATCGACCGCAGCCTGCGCAAGTCCAACTTCGCGGAACAGCAAACGAAGAAGGCCGAGGAGGCGCCGCAGCGCGCCGCCGACGCCGCGGAGCAGGCCGAGAAGAACCGCAAGGAGCGGGAAGAGGCCATGGCGCGCGTCGAGAAGAAGCGCCAGGAAGCGGAGCAGCGGGAAAAGCGCTGACGGGCGGGCCGCCGTGGCCCCATGTTAGTATCCGCCTCATCCCGCATGAGCCTCCCGCCCGCGGCCCACCGCGGCGCCCCGACGCAATGCAATTGAGTTCCGAGACGCCCCTCCCTGCCCGCGACGTCGCCAACCACGGCCAGGTCTTCACCCCCGAGCCCATCGTCGAGCGCATGCTTGCCCTGGTGAAGAACCGCGGCCGCGTGCTGGAACCCGCCTGCGGCGACGGGGCCTTCGTCGCCCGCGTCCCGCCGCACTACCCCGAGGTCGTCGCCATCGAGATCGACCCCCGGCACTGCCCGGACGGCGCGCTCAACATGGACTTCTTCACCTACCCCGAGAGCGAGAAGTTCGACACCATCATCGGCAACCCGCCCTACGTCAAGGCGCGCGACATCCTGCCATCGACGCGCCGGCATTTCACCACCCAGCTGCTGGACGGCCACGCCAACCTCTACCTGCACTTCATCGAGAAGTGCGTTCGGCACCTCAAGCCGGGCGGCGAACTGATCTTCATCACGCCGCGCGAGTTCCTCAAGGCCACCGGCGCGGCGCGCCTCAATACCTGGCTCTTCGACCAGGGCACCATCACCGACTTCGAGGACCTCGGCGACGCACGCATCTTCGAGGACGTGGTGCCCAACTGCGCGATCTGGCGCTTCCAGAAAGGCGATCTGCGCCACCGCATGTCGGACGGCCGCCGCATGGTGGTGGCGGGCGGACAGATCCTCCTGACGCGCGGCATCTACAGCGTTCCGCTGAAGAGCGTCTTCGCCGTCAAGGTCGGCGCCGTTTCCGGTGCGGACGACATCTTCGCCAATGCCGAACTCGGCAATGCCGACTTCGTGTGCTCGAAGACCGCCCAGACCGGCGAACTGCGGCGCATGATCTTCGACGCCCCGCTGCCCTGGCTCGAGCAGTTCAAGGAGCGCCTGCTGGCGCGTCGCGTCACCCGCTTCGACGAGTCGAACTGGTGGAAATGGGGCCGCCGCCACCATGTCTCGGATGCTCCGCGCATCTACGTCAACAACAAGACGCGCAACCCGCGGCCGTTCTTCACGCACGCCTGCACCCACTACGACGGGTCGGTGCTGGCACTATTCCCGCACCGCAAGCTCAAACCTGCGGATATCGGGCGCCTCGCCGAGATGCTGAACGACATCGACTGGAACGAGCTGGGCTTCGTCTGCGACGGGCGCTACCTGTTCGCCCAGCGCAGCCTCGAGAACGCCCTGCTGCCCGAGGACTTCGCCGCCTTCGCCGCCGCGGGGCTCATCTAGAACCATGGTCCCTCATCTCACCACCGCCCTGACCGGGCCCCTGCTGGAGCTGGAGAAGCGCTTCCTCGCCAGCGACACCTCGATCGAACAATGGCTGCGCGCCTGGTGGCAGGAGCACACGCCGCCGTTCTACTGCTCGGTGGACCTGCGCAACGCCGGCTTCAAGCTGGCGCCCGTGGACACCAACCTGTTCCCGGGCGGGTTCAACAACCTCAACCCGGTCTTCCTGCCGCTGTGCGTGCAAGCCGCCATGACGGCGGTCGAAAAGGTCTGCCCGGAAGCCAAGAACCTGCTGCTGATCCCCGAAAACCACACGCGCAACCAGTTCTACCTGCAGAACGTCGCGCGCCTGGCGACCATCCTCCACTACACCGGCCTCAACGTGCGCGTCGGCTCGCTGCTGCCCGAGATCACCGAGCCGACCACGCTCGACCTGCCGAACGGCGACAAGCTCACCCTGGAGCCGGTGAAGCGCCTGGGCCCCGAAGGGCGCCGTCTCGGCGTCGAGGGTTTCGATCCCTGCGCGATCCTGCTCAATAACGACCTCTCCGCCGGCGTGCCGGGCATCCTCGAGGGCCTGCACGAGCAGTTCGTCATCCCGCCGCTGCATGCGGGCTGGCACACGCGCCGCAAGTCGCGCCATTTCGCCGCCTACCAGGAAGTGGCAACCGCCTTCGCCGAGCACATCGGCGTCGATCCCTGGCTCATCAACCCCGAGTTCGGCGTCTGCGGAAAGATCAACTTCCAGGAGCGCACCGGCGAGGAATGCCTGGCCGCCAACGTGGATGCGCTGCTGACGCGCGTGCGCGCCAAGTACCGCGAGTACGGCATCGACGAGAAGCCCTTCGTGATCGTCAAGGCCGATGCCGGCACTTACGGCATGGGCATCATGACGGTGTACGACGCCGGCGAGGTGAAAGGCCTCAATCGCCGCCAGCGCAACAAGATGTCGGTCATCAAGGAAGGCATGGAGGTGCACGAGGTCATCATCCAGGAGGGGGTGCCGACCTTCGAGACGGTGGACGACGGCGTCGCCGAACCGGTGGTGTACATGATCGACCGCTACGTCGTCGGCGGCTTCTACCGGGTGAACACCGCGCGCGGCCGCGACGAGAACCTGAACGCGCCGGGCATGGAATTCAAGCCGCTGGCCTTCGAGACCGGCTGCCTGCTGCCCGACGTCTGCCAGGCGCCGGACGCGCCGCCCAACCGCTTCTACGCCTACGGGGTCGTGGCGCGCCTGGCCCTGATGGCGGCGTCGCTGGAACTGGAACGGACCGCACCCGAGGACAGGCCCGGCTGATGGACTTCGCGTTCATCGTCGATCCGCTCGACCACCTCAAGGAATACAAGGACAGCAGCGTCGCGATGATGCGTGCCGCGACGAAGCGCGGCCACCGCTGCTGGGCGATCCAGCGCGAAACGCTGGCGTGGCGCGACGGCGCGACGCGGGCGCGGGCGCTCTCCATCGAGCCGCGCGCCGCCGGCACGCCCTGGTACGTCGCGGGCGAGGAAAACGGCGTCCGCCTTGCCGAGTTCGACGCCGTGCTGATGCGCCAGGACCCGCCGTTCGACTTCGAGTACGTCGCCGCCACCTGGCTGCTGGAGCGCGCCGAAGGCGAGGGCGCGCGCGTCTTCAACCGCCCCGCGGCGCTGCGCAGCCACTCGGAGAAAGTCGCCATCGCCGAATTCCCGCAGTTCATCGCCACGACGCTGATCTCGCGCGATGCGGCGGAAATCCAGGCGTTCATCGACGAAATGGCGGATTGCGTGCTGAAGCCGCTCGACGGCATGGGCGGCAGTTCGATCTTCCGCGTGCGCCGCGACGACCCCAACCGCAACGTCATCGTCGAGACCCTGACGGCGCTCGGCGCCCGCACGGTGATGGCGCAGCGCTACCTGCCGGAGATCGCCGCGGGCGACAAGCGCATCCTGCTGGTCGCCGGCGAAGTGGTGCCCTATGCGCTGGCGCGCGTGCCCAAGCCCGGCGAGACGCGCGGCAACCTGGCCGCCGGCGGCACCGGCCGCGCTCAGCCGCTGTCCCCGCGCGACCGCGAGATCGCCGAAACGCTCGCCCCGATCCTCTGGTCGCGCGGCTTGCTGCTCGTCGGCCTCGACGTCATCGGCGATCGCCTGACCGAGATCAACGTGACCAGCCCTACCTGCCTGGTGGAAATCGAACAGCAGACGGGGTTCGATGTCGCCGGGCGCTTCATCGACGCCCTGGAAATAGCATGTACCGCGCACTCCTGATTTTCGCCGCCTCCCTGCTGCTGGCCGCCTGCGAGCCGGCCCCCAAGATGTTCTCGCAGGAGTCCTACGTATTCGGCACGCGCGTCGAGATCATGGTGTGGGACGCGCCGCGCGACAAGGCGCAGGCGGCCGTCGCCGACGTGCTGCGCGAGTTCGACCGCCTGCATCGCACCTATCACGCCTGGCAGCCCTCGGAGCTGATGTCGCTCAACCAGGACATCGCGGCGGGCCGCAGCCGGGAAGTGGCACCCGAGTTCGCCCAGTTCGTGCGCGAGGCGCAGGCGATGTCGGCCAGAGGCGACCACCTGTTCGACCCGGGCATCGGCACCGAGGTCCAGCTCTGGGGCTTCCACGACGACAGCTTCAAGGCGCAGCTGCCCGACCCGGCCGCCCTGGCGAAGATCGTCAAGGCGAAGCCGTCGATCGCCGACATCGTCGTCTCGGGCAACACGATTTCCAGCCGCAACCCCGCCGTCGCGCTCGACTTCGGCGGCTACCTCAAGGGCGTCGCGCTCGACCGCGCCATCGACATCCTGTGGCGCTACGACATCTCCAACGCACTGGTGAATATCGGCGGCAACGTCATGGCGCTGGGCTCCAAGGGCGGCACGCCTTGGCGCGTCGGCATCCAGAACCCGCGCGCGCCGACGCCGCTGGCGACCATGGAGCTGCGCGACGGCGAGGCGATCGGCACTTCGGGCGACTATCAGCGCTTCTTCGAACTGGACGGCCGCCGCTACTGCCACCTGATCGACCCCCGCACCGGCCGCCCGGCGCAGGGCACCGAGGCGGTGACGGTGCTCATCACGCCGCGCCCCCAGGCCGGCATGTGGTCGGACTGGTCGAGCAAGCCGGTCTTCATCGCCGGTCCCGCCGGCTGGCGCGACATGGCTGCGAAGCTCGGCCTCAGCCACGTGCTGCGCGTGGGCGGCGACGGCAAGATCGAAATGACGGATGCGATGCGCAGCCGCGTGAAACTGGAGGCTCAGCCCTGATCCGGTAGAATGCCGGCTGCGGAAACCCCACGATGATCGGACTCTTCCTCGTCACCCACGGCAGCTACGGCGAATCGCTGATCCAGTGCGCCTGCCACGTGCTGAACAAGCGGCCGCCGCAGATCGTTCAGCTCGGCGTGGCGGTGCAGGACGACCCGCTCGATGTCCTCCCCCTGGCGCGGCAGCTGCTCGGCATCGCGGACTCGGGGGAGGGCGTGCTGATAATGACGGATGTCTATGGCGCAACCCCGTCCAACATCGCACTCAAGCTGCTCGAGCCGGGGCGCGTCGAAGGCGTCGCCGGCGTCAATCTGCCGATGCTGCTGCGCGCCCTGACCTACCGCGACAAGGACATGAACACGCTATTGACGCGCGCCATTGCCGGCGGGCGGGACGGCGTGTTAAATATGCTGACTCATTGAAAGCGCCGTACCTCCAAGGACCCCCGCCATGCCCCGAGCCGAAGCCGAAATCGTCAACAAGCTGGGACTGCACGCGCGCGCGTCCGCCAAGCTGACCCAGCTGGCCGGCTCTTTTCCCTGCGAGGTCTGGATGGAGCGCAACGGACGGCGCATCAACGCCAAGAGCATCATGGGCGTGATGATGCTGGCCGCCGGCAAGGGCGCCAAGGTGACCATCGACTGCGAGGGCGAGCGCGCCGACGAGGCGTTGACCGCGCTGCTCGCGCTGATCGCCGAACGCTTCGGCGAGCCCGACTGACCGCCGCGGCCCGCGCATGAGCTTCGCCCTCCACGGCCTGGCGGTCTCTTCGGGCATCGCCATCGGCCGCGCCCACCTCGTCTCCCACGCCACCCTCGAAGTCGCCCACTATCAGCTGCGCGAGCGCGACGTGGCGCGCGAGATCGAGCGCTTCGAGCGCGCCGTCGACGCCGTGAGGACGGAGCTGAGTGCGCTGCGCAAGGAGTCGGCGGGCGCCTCCGAGATTTCCGCCTTCGTCGACATCCACGCCATGATCCTCGACGACCCGCAGCTCGCCGAGACCCCCAGGGACCTGATCCGCGAGCGCCGCTGCAACGCGGAATGGGCGCTGGTGCAGCAGATGGAGTCGATCGTCGCCCAGTTCGACGAGATCGACGACACCTACCTGCGCGAGCGCAAGCACGACGTGGTGCAGGTGGTCGAGCGGGTCATCAAGGCCTTGATGGGCAGGCAGCGGCGCCTGACGCGGCGCGCCGGGGCCGACGAACACCTGATCGTCGTCGCGCACGATCTGTCGCCCGCGGACACCATCCAGTTCAAGAACCTCAAGATCGGCGGCTTCGTCACCGACCTGGGAGGCGCCACCTCGCATACCGCCATCGTCGCCCGCAGCCTCGCCATCCCGGCCGTGGTCGGCCTGCACCATGCACGGCCGCTGGTGCAGGAGGACGACCTGCTGATCGTCGACGGCGCGCGCGGCGTGCTGATCGTCGATCCCGACGAGCGGGTGCTGCAGGAATACCGGCTGCGCAAGACCGAGCTCGAACTCGAACGCTCCAAGCTCAAGCGCCTGAAGTCGGCGCGCGCGGTGACGCTCGACGGCGTCGAGATCTCGCTGCAGGCGAACATCGAACTGCCGCAGGACATGGTGCAGGTGAAGGAAGTCGAGGCCGCCGGCATCGGGCTGTTCCGCACCGAATACCTGTTCATGAACCGCGACACGCTGCCGTCGGAGGACGAGCAGTTCGAGGCCTACCGCTCGGTCGCCAAGGCGATGGCCGGCAAGCCGGTCACCATCCGCACGCTCGACATCGGTGCCGACAAGGAAGCCGGCGCGCTGATGGGCACCGAGCGCCAGGCGCCCAACCCGGCGCTCGGCCTGCGCGCCATCCGCTACTGCCTCGCCGAGCCGCAGATCTTCCTGTCCCAGCTGCGCGCCATGCTGCGCGCCTCGCAATACGGGCGCGTGCGCATCCTGGTGCCGATGCTGGCGCACGTCAACGAGATCGAGCAGACGCTGATGATGATCTGGCTGGCGAAGGAACAACTGCGCGCCGAGAAGGTGAAGTTCGACGAAAGCATCGAGGTCGGCGGCATGATCGAGATTCCCGCCGCCGCGCTGGCGCTGACGCCCTTCCTCAAGCGCCTGCACTTCCTCTCGATCGGCACCAACGACCTGATCCAGTACACCCTCGCCATCGACCGCACCGACGAGTCGGTGGCGCACCTCTACGATCCTCTGCACCCGGCCGTCCTGAAGCTGCTGGCGCAGACCATCCAGGCCGCCAACCGCGCGGAGACGCCGGTGGCCGTATGCGGCGAGATGGCCGGCGATCCGGTGATGACGCGGCTGCTGATCGGCATGGGCCTGCGGCAGTTCTCGATGCACCCGTCGCAAATCCTCGAGGTCAAGCATCACGTGGTGATGTCGGATGCCGAGCAGCTGGCGCTCAAGGTGGCGCGAATCCTGCGCCTCGAGGAGCCGGCGAAGATTCGGGAGCTGGTGGAGAGGCTTTAGTTCGGCTAGCTGGGGCTTACACGAGAGGTTGTTCCGGCGCAGTCGCCGGCTGGCGACCCGCTCGAGGGCGACGGGGGAGTGCCGACGCTCCGTGTCCCCCGTCGGCCGCTGGCGCGGCCTCCTCCTCCTTTACCTACGCGTCGGCACTCCCCCGCCACCCTCGGCTAGAGTTTCTTGCACCGGGCGCTGACTACCGTTCCTGGGCCGGTGGGGTGCCCTGCTGCACGCAGGTAAAGGAGGAGGCGGACGCCTTATCGCTCTTGTCCGCCGGGGGACACGGAGTGCAGCAGGGCACCCCGCCGGCCCGAACGCCGAAGCAGCCCTGCGGTTCTACCCGACCGCCGGCACCGCCTCCACGTAATCCGTCAGGTCCGTGAAGATCATGAAGATCTCGTCCTCGCCGAGGCTCACCATCGTCTCGATGAAGCGGTCCTTGCCGTCCATGCACCGCACCCTGCCGTCGAAACGGAACATGTAGCGACCTTCGCGCAGGGTCTGCTCGACGGCGGCGAGCCAGGCGGCGTAGCGGTCGGCCCGGTATGCCGGGTCGGGGTAGGCGAGCTGCCACCAGGCTTCCATGTTCGGCACATCCTCGATGCGGAAGCCGAACAGGTGCGCCGCCGCCGGATTGATGTAGAGCACCTGGCCGCCGGTGCTGACGATGCCGATGGCGGCGGGGGACAGCTCCTGGAAGCGCCGCAGGCGCTGCTCGCTCTTCTTGCGCTCGGTGATGTCGGCGAGGATGCCGACGAAGCCGGCGATGGCGCCCTTGTCGTCGCGGAACACGTCCTGGTAGACGACCATGTCGCGGCGGCCGCGCGGGGTTTCGATCGCTTCCTCGTGCGATTGCGTACCCGGACTGGCGAGCAGCGCCTCGTCGCCTGCGCCGAACCGTCTGGCCAGTTCGCCCGGCACCAGGTCGAGCATCGTTCGGCCGATGTATTCGCCGGCCGCGATGCCCATCAGCTCGGCGAAGGCCCGGTTGTAGCCGAGGAAGCGGCCCTGCCGATCCCGGTAGAACACCCCATTGGGAATGGTGTCGAGCAGCGTGCGCTGGAACTCGATCTGGGCGCGCAACGCGCCCTCGGTCTGCCGCCGGTCGCTGACGTCGCGGATCGCGACGAGCCGCATCGGCTGGCCCTGGAAGACGAAGGGGCGGGCGAAGATCTCGATCGGCACGCGCCGGCCCTCGCCGTTGATCGCCACCGTTTCGAAGTTCTTCAGCTGGTCGCTGTTCGCCAGGCGATGGATGACCGCCGCATGCTCCTCCGGCGCGACGAAATCGAGCAGGGTCCGGCCGACCAGGGCCTCGATGCCGCGTCCGGCAATTTCGGCGCAGGCTCGGTTGGCGAATACGATGCGGCCGTAGTCGTGCACCAGCAGTCCCTCGAAGGTGGCGTCCGCGACTTCGTGGAACTGGCGCTCGCTCGCCAGCAGCGCCTCGCGCGATTCGATCTCCGGCGTGACGTCCCGCCCCACGCCGCGATAGCCGCAAAAGACGCCTTCGGCGTCCCACACGGGTTCGCCGCTGGTGCTGTAGTAGCTGACGCGGCCGTCGGGACGCGCGTAGCGCAGCATGCGTCCATGGAAGGTACGCCGCGCCAGGAGGTCCGCCTCGTGCGGCTCCCATCCCGCGTTGTAGGGTTCGAAACCCGGCAGCTCGTCGTGCCGCTTGCCGATGAAGCGCCACTGCAGCTCGTCGGCATCCGCCAGGGCGGTTCCTTCGATGCGGGTGAAGCGGAAGTCCGCATCCTGCTCCCAGTACCAGTCCGAGGTCAGCGCGGACAGCCGCCGAAAGCGCTCTTCGCCGGCGCGCGCCGCGTCGGCCGCGCGCCGCAGGCCATGAAGATGAGCGGCGAGAAACAGCACGATCGTGCTGCCGAGCACCGCGAAGCCGTGAAGCGCGTGGGCTCGGGCTGCCGCGGTAGCGCCGAGCGCTTCGCCGAAGGAACCCGCTGCGCCGCTGGCGAGCGCCATGGCGAGAATCAGGTTGAGCCCCAGGGGCACCGCCGGATGGCATCGAACCGTCAGCGCCAACAGGGCCGGCAGCAGCAGTGCGGCTTGCAGGTAGGGGTTGGCCGGCAGCGGGCCGGCGATGAAGATCAGCAGCCCGAAGACGGCCGCGGCGACGCCCAAGCCGGCCATGGCGAAGCTGCATGGCGGCACCAGGCGCCTTCCCGACCAGGCGTGGCGCGCCTCCAACGCCGCGGGCAAGAAGACGACCATGCCGAGCGAGTCGGCGAGCCACCAGGCGATGGCGGCGCCGTCCAGACTGCTGCCCGCAATCACGCCGAAGAGGCGCAGGACGACCGGCGCAAGCAGCCCGGCCAGCGCAGCGCAACCGTACGCGACGAGCAGGAAGCGCCACGGTCCGGCATCGCGGCTCGGACCCCGCGGCGCCAGGCGGCGCAGCAGGCGGGCGGCAAGCCAGGCCGTCGCCGCTTCGCCGAGACCGGCTACCGCGGCGCCATACCAGGGGAGGCCGGGGAGCAGCGCCAGCGCCGCCGCCTGGCCCAGCCAGATGCCCGGGAGCCGCGCCCGGCCACCGAGAAAAAGAATCGCGCCAGCGACTCCCCAAGGAAGCCAAAGCGCCGGCAGCGGCGCGCCGGGGGGCTGCCAGGCCAGGCAGGCGGCGCCGGCGGCAAGGGCCGCAGCAGCGGCGCCGAGGTTCGCGGCCAGGAGCCGCGGCAGTCTGGATTCAGTCATATGCCGGCGGGAAACGCGATGCCGGATTATGCGCCCGGCTCAGTGGGCCAATGCAAGGCTGCCGATCACGGCACGCAGGCGGGAGGGGGACACCGGCTTGTGGAGCACCGGGAAGCCGCTCTCCTGCACCATCCTCAGCCGATCCGCGGCGATGTCTCCGGTGACGAGCACGCAGGGCAGGTCCGGTCCGATGCGTCCGCGCAACTGCGCCAACACCTCGGTCCCGACCTCGTCGCCGCGCAGCCTCAAGTCGCAAAGCACGATGTCCGGAAGCCAGCCGCTGCCGTCGAGCCTTTCCAGCGCATCGTCGAGCGATTCGGCGGTGAGCGACTCGTGGTTCCAGGTCGCGAGGAGTGCGGCGACCGATTCGCGCGCGGAGGCTTCGTCGTCGATCACCAGCACGCGCACACCCTCTCGCACCATGTCGCCGCGCGCCGGCGCATGCGGCGCCACCTTGGCACCGACAGGCACCCGCACGCTGAAGGTCGACCCGCGGCCGGGCGCACTCCTGAGACCGACCGGGCAGCCGAGCAGTTTGCACACGCGCGACACGATGGCAAGGCCAAGCCCCAAGCCCTTCTCGCGGTCGCGCTCCGGATTGCCGAGCTGGACGAATTCGCCGAAGATCGCCTGGTGCTTTTCCGCGGCGATGCCGCATCCGCTGTCGCGCACCTCGATGCGCCACGCGCCCGCAGCACGCCGGCAGGCCAGCAACACGCTGCCCCGCTCGGTGTAGCGGATGGCGTTGGACAGCAGGTTGCGCACGACGCGCTCGAGCAAGACCTGATCGGTAAGGAGGATCGCATCCGTCGGCCGCATGCGCAGCCGCAGCCGCTTTTCCGCCGCCAGGGGCGCGAACTCGACGAACAGGTGGTCGAACATTTCCTGGCAGGGAAAGCTGGCCGCCTTGGGTTCGACCGCGCCGGCATCGAGCTTCGAAATATCGAGCAGCGAGTTGAGCAGCAGATTGAGCGCCGACAGCGAGGAGCCGATGTTCTCGGCCAGGCGCTTCACGCGCTCGGGGTCGCGTTCCTCCAGCAGCGCGCCCGCGAACAGGGTCAGCGCGTGCAGCGGCTGGCGCAGGTCGTGGCTCGCCGCGGCGAGGAACTTCGACTTCGCCAGGTTGGCCTGCTCGGCCAGCCCGAGCAGCATCTGGTTCTCGACACGCTGCTCGAAAGCCTCCGTGAGCAGGCCGTTGAGCGACCGCCCCCAACTCAGGACGAACGCCAGGAAGACGCTCAGCATCCCTGCCATGGTGATGTGATAGGCATCCCATTCGACGAGGTTGCGCGCGATGAACGGCACCAGGATGGTTCCGGCCGTGCCGAGGAACGCCGGTCGCAGCATGGCCGTGACGGGCACCGAGCCCGCGGTGAGGCCGCACAGCATGACGGCGAGCAACGCCTGGCGTTCCGGCGCTTCGGGCGAGAAGAGTACGAGTCCGCCGATGCCCCAGATGAGACCGTTGAAGAACGACTGCCTGGCGAAGATGCGGGCCCAGCGAGGAGCGAGGTCGGGGCCGGGAGGGCGCCGCCAGTATTCGCGAGAGATCAGTACGCGCACGCCCTGATAGGCGATCTCCACGGCCAGCCAGCCGTTCAGCCAGATCGCGGGAATCACGCCATAAAACACGCCGTAGAGCATCAGGGCGGCGGCGACGTTCGCATACGCCGTGCTCGGCACCGGCGCCGGGCGGCCGCCATAGGCGGTCCTGACCAGTTCGGCGAGAACCAGCTCGTCCTTTCCTGCCGTCGATAGATCGGAGCTTGCGGCGTGCCCGGAAACGGCCATCATCGTCTTTCCGAAGTTGGACGCGCTGTCGTTGTGGTTTCCCGGATTCTACTGCATCATGCGGCCGGATTATTCCGGAGTCATCCATGGCGATCAGGGTCGGCATCTTCTTCGTCTTCCGCGACTACCACAGGCGCGGCAGGCGCAATCGCATGTCGATGCAGCCGCAGATCGGTCCCCTGCTGGCGGGGCTGCTCCCCGAAGACGCGGAAGTCGAGGTGGTCAACGAGACCTGGGAGGAAATACCCTGGCAGCGCTGCTACGACCTGGTCCTGATCTCAGCCATGCATTCGGACTTCGACCGCGCGCGCCAGGTCTCGCACTACTTCCGCCGTCGCGGCGCCGCCACCGTGTTCGGCGGCTATCTGGCGGCCACCCACCCGCGGCTGTGCGCGCCCTGGTTCGACGCGATCGTCACCGGCGACCCCGAGGCCAACGTTCCGCAGCTTTACGAAGACTTCACGAAGGGCCGGCTCAAGCCGCTGTACGAGCGCCGCGGCCTCGAGCCCCGCAGCCCGCGCGGGCCGCGCATCGACCTGCTGGCCGGCCGGGCGCGGCATCCGCTGGCCATCGAAGCGACGCGCGGCTGTCCGTACGTCTGCGAGTTCTGCGTCCTGACCGGCGTCGGAACGCGCCACCAGACGCGCGAGATTGCCGAGGTGACGCGCGAGATCCGGCTCTGCCAGGAACTGATGTACGGCAGGATCGCCGGCTTCCAGCGGCGCATCGTCGGCTTCACCGACAACAACCTGGCCGGCAATCCGGCCTGGTTCCGGCGCTTCTGCGAGGCGCTGCGCCCGCTCGGCATCACTTGGTACGCCGCCGTCACCTTCAATACCATCTGCGACCCGGCGACGGTGGACCTGATGGCGCGCAGCGGCTGCCGCGTCCTGTTCGTGGGCCTGGAGAGCTTCAACCCGGCGATGCTGAAGAACATGCGCAAGCACCAGAACGCCGTGCACAAGGTCAAGGAGGCGCTGGCGCGCTGCCGCGCCGCCGGCATCCTGGTCATCTCCGGCATGATGGTGAGCCCGCTGAGCGACGGCCTGGACTACCTGCGCCGGCTGCCGGACTACTTGGCCGACGCCGGGCTTCGGGTGCCCACCTTTCTCTGCTTCGAGTCCCCGATTCCCGGCACGCCGCATTTCAACCGCCTGGCCAACGCCGAGGAGCCGGCCTTGCTGCCGCACGCGAGGCTCCATGATTTCACCGGCTACACGCTGACGGTGCGGCCGCGCCACGCCGGCGTCGAGGAGTTCGTGGCAGCCTATCGCGACGCCGTGGCGCGCGTCTATGCCTGGCCCAACCGCCTGCGCAAGGCGCTGGCCGACGTCCCGCGGCTGCTGCTCAACGGCGGCTGGTTCCCCGCCGTGGTCGACCTCGCGGACACCTTCACGCTGCAGAACGGCGGGCAGCCCGCGGACGGCAGGACCTGGATCGCGGGCACCGATCCTGCGCCGCCGGAACGCGTCCCGCTCGACGCCGGCGACCTTACCGACGAGCGGCTCGCCGCGGCGCTGCTGGAACCGACCGCCGTCACCGACCCGCACGGCCGCGTCGTCGACGGCTGGGTCTCGCGGGAAGTCGCGTCGATCGCCGCCTGATTTTCGATCGATCCATCGCGCCGCCGCGGCAATTGCGCAGCGCCGTAGAGGGTAAAATGGCTTGCTTCTTTGCCAACCCCCGAAGCACCCATGTCCGCCCGCCTGCGCGAGATCCCCTATAACTACACGTCGTTCTCCGATCGCGAGATCGTCATCCGGCTGCTTGGCCGCGAGCATTGGGACGTGCTCGACGAGTTGCGCAGCCAGCGCGTCACCGGCCGCTCGGCGCGCATGCTGTATGAAGTGCTGGGCGACATCTGGGTGCTGCGGCGCAACCCCTACCTGGAGGACGACCTGCTCGAAAATCGCGGGCGCCGCCAGGCGCTGATCGGCGCGCTGCGCCATCGCCTGCACGAGATCGAGAAGCGGCGCGGCGGCAACGACGCCGTCGCCCAGCTGCTGGCCGCCGCCGGCAAGGCGATCGCCGCCTTCGAGCGCTGGTTCGACGAGACCGAGGCGCTGCGCCGCAAGGTGCTGCGCGAGTTGTCGCGCCACACGCGCCGCGACAACATCCGCTTCGACGGACTGTCGCGCGTCGCCCACGTGACCGACGCCACCGACTGGCGCGTCGAGTATCCCTTCGTGGTGCTCACCCCCGATACCGAGGAGGAAGTCGCGCCGCTGGTGCGCGGCTGCATCGCGCTCGGCCTCACCATCATCCCGCGCGGCGGCGGCACCGGCTACACCGGCGGCGCCGTGCCGCTGACGCCGATGTCGGCCGTCATCAACACCGAGAAGCTGATCGACATGGGCGCAGTCGAGGAGAAGACGCTGCCCGGCCTCGCCCAGCCCTACGCGACGGTGCGCACCGGCGCCGGCGTGGTGACGCGCCGCGTCATGGACCGTGCCGACGATGCCGGCCTGGTGTTCGCCTGCGATCCGACTTCGGCCGATGCCTCCTGCGTCGGCGGCAACATCGCCATGAACGCCGGCGGCAAGAAGGCCGTGTTGTGGGGCACCGCGCTCGACAACCTGGCGTCCTGGCGCATGGTAACTCCCGACGGCCAATGGCTCGAGGTCGAGCGCATCAACCACAACCTCGGCAAGATCCACGACCAGGAGACGGCGACCTTCCGCCTGAAGCGGCTGGATGACGCCGGCCATCAGACTTCCGAGGAGTTCCTCTCCATCCCCGGCCGTCGCTTCCGCAAGGAGGGCCTGGGCAAGGACGTCACCGACAAGTTCCTGGCGGGACTCCCCGGCGTGCAGAAGGAAGGCTGCGACGGCATCATCACCTCGGCCGTCTGGATCCTGCACAAGATGCCGCCGGTGGCGCGTACCGTCTGCCTGGAGTTCTTCGGCCAGGTACGCGAGGCGGTGCCCTCGATCGTCGAAGTCACCGAGCTGATGAAGACGCGGCCCGGCGGGGCGATCCTGGCCGGCCTCGAGCACCTCGACGAGCGCTACGTGAAGGCGGTCGGCTACGCCACCAAGGCCAAGCGCCACGGCCGGCCCAAGATGGTGCTGATCGGCGACATCGTCGGCGACAACGAGTCCGCCGTGATGCGCGCCGCCTCGGAAGTCGTCCGCATCGCCAACTCGCGCGGCGGCGAGGGCTTCATCGCCGTATCGAACGAGGCGCGCAAGAAGTTCTGGCTGGATCGTGCGCGCACCGCTGCGATTTCCAAGCACACCAACGCCTTCAAGGTGAACGAGGACGTGGTGATCCCGCTGCCGCGCATGGGGGACTACTGCGACGGCATCGAGCGCTTCAACATCGAACTCTCCATCGCCAACAAGATCGAGCTGTGCAACGAACTCGCCGAGTTCCTGCGCGGCGACCTGCCGCTTCACCTGGGCGACGCCTCGCTCGACAAGAAGGAAATCCTCGGCGACCGCGCCGCACAGGCTGTCGAAGCGATCAACGAGGTGCGCGACCGGTGGCAGCTGCTGCTCGACAACCTCGACGCGCCCTGGCCGCCGACTCGGCGCTGGCACCCGGTTCCGACGCCCCATCCTGCGCCGAGGTCCTGGCACCCGGTGCCCGCGGCGAAGCCCGCTACCGATACCGTCTTCCACCGGCTGCAGGACTATTCGGTGCGCGTCTCATGGAAGCGCGAGCTGAAGCCGCTGCTCGAGACGATCTTCGACGGCAACGCCTTCCGGCCGATCCTGGCGCGCATCGATGCGATCCACCAGGAGGTGCTGCGCGGCCGCCTGTTCGTCGCGCTGCACATGCACGCCGGCGACGGCAACGTGCACACCAACATTCCGGTCAACTCCGATCACTACCGCATGCTGCAGACGGCCTATCAGACCGTCGAGCGAATCATGCACCTCGCGCGCAGCCTCGGCGGCGTGATTTCCGGCGAGCACGGCATCGGCATCACCAAGCTCGAGTTCCTCACCGAGGACGAGATCCGGCCGTTCCGCGACTACAAGAACCGCATCGACCCCGAAGGCCGCTTCAACAAGGGCAAGCTGATGCCGCGCGCGGACCTGCGCGACGCCTACACGCCGTCGTTCGCGCTGCTCGGCGTCGAATCGCTCATCATGGAGCAATCGGAGATCGGCAAGATCTCCAACATGGTCAAGGACTGCCTGCGCTGCGGCAAGTGCAAGCCGGTCTGCTCGACCCACGTGCCGCGCGCCAACCTGCTCTACAGCCCGCGCAACAAGATCCTCGGCACCGGCCTGCTGGTCGAGGCCTTCCTCTACGAGGAGCAGACGCGGCGCGGCGTTTCGCTGCAGCACTTCGACGAGTTCAACGATGTCGCCGACCATTGCACGATCTGCCACAAATGCGTCAAGCCCTGTCCGGTCGACATCGACTTCGGCGACGTCTCGGTGGCGATGCGCAACTTCCTGAGGAGCCAGGGCAAGAAGAAGACTCCCGTCGGCACGCGGCTGGCCATGGCCTTCCTGTCCGCCTCGGATCCGGCGACGATCAAGCTCTTGCGCGCGGGCATCGTCGATCTCGGCTACCGCGCGCAGCGCCTCGGCCACGCCGTGGCGAAGTCGCTGGGCCTGGTGCAGGAGACCGTCAAGCACCCGCCGGCCACGCTCGGCCGTCCGCCGCTGCGCGCCCAGGTCGTGCACTTCCTCGCCAAGCCGCTGCCGAAGGGCGTCCCGAGCAAGACCAGCCGCGCCCTGCTCGACATCGAGGACGATGCGCTGATCCCCGTCATCCGCGATCCGCTGAAAGCGGGGGAGGATTCCGACGCGGTGTTCTACTTCCCCGGCTGCGGCTCGGAGCGCCTGTTCTCGCAGGTGGGACTGGCGACGCAGGCGATGCTCTACGACATCGGGGCCACCACCGTGCTGCCGCCCGGCTACCTGTGCTGCGGCTATCCGCAGACGGCGGGCGGCGACGAGGCGACCGGCCAGGCGATCACCACGCAGAACCGCGTGCTGTTCCATCGCGTCGCGAACACGCTCAACTACCTCGACATCAAGACCGTGCTGGTGTCCTGCGGCACCTGCATGGACCAGTTGCTGAAATACCAGTTCGAGCAGATCTTCCCAGGCTGCCGGCTGCTGGACATCCACGAGTACCTGCGCGAGAAGGGCGTGCATCTCGACGGCGTCCCCGGCCAGCGCTACATGTACCACGATCCCTGCCACACGCCGATCAAGACCACCAACCCGGTCAAGCTGGTGTCCGAACTGATGGGCGCCAACGTCGATCTCTCCGACCGCTGCTGCGGCGAATCCGGCACGCTGGCGGTCACGCGCCCCGACGTGTCGACCCAGGTGCGCTTCCGCAAGCAGCAGGAGATCGAAGCAGGCGCGGCGAAGCTGCGGGCCGAAGGTCCGGGCGACGAGGTGAAGCTGCTGACCTCCTGCCCGTCCTGCCTGCAAGGCCTGACGCGCTTCTCGGCGGACGCCGGCGTCGATGCCGACTACGTCGTGGTGGAAATGGCCCGTCGCCTGCTCGGCGAGGACTGGCTGGAGAAGTACGTGCGGGCCGCCAACGGCGGCGGCATCGAGCGGGTGCTGCTCTAGGCGGAGGCGCTGCGCACCAGGAAGACGGCCGCGTCGTCCGCGTGTTCGAGCAGGATGCGCCTGACGCGGTCCTGCCAGAGGCGACCGAAGCGCGCGACTTCCTCCCCCGTCGCGTCGGGCGCCAGCGCCCGCTGCATCGCTTCGGGCAGTTCCGGATGGGACGGCACGCGGCCCAGCTCGGCGACGGCGTCGACCGCAGCGCCCGTATCGAGCCGCGTGAAGCGGATATCGAGCGGGACGCCGGCGCCGAAGCTCAGCAGATCCTTGCGCCGATATCGTCCCGCCAAGCCCTTGAAGCCGCCTTCGGCGGCGGCCCCGGTCAGCATCGATGCGACGTTGGCGATCACGCCCGTCACCCCGGCATCGGCCGGATCGCGGAACGCGAGCGCGACGCCGCCGCGCTCGGGCAGCGCATCGCCGTACAGCGCCCGCAGCGCGGCCCAGGTGAGGCAATAGGCGCCCGCCACGGTGGGGCAGGAATGCCCGGCCAGCTTCACGGCGTCCGCGTAAGCGTACTCGATGACGCCCCCTTCGCTCGCCCCGAGGAAGGCCGCGAGCGGATCGCGCACCCGCAGGGCGGGGGCCGCCGCGAAAAATTCCGGAAACGCCATCGGACTACGCCTGCTGCTTGCCGAAATCGATGACCACCGCGCCCGGTTCGCGCTGCAGGTAGTTGATGCTGACCTTCTCGCCGTAGCGCGCGTTGAGCTGGCCCAGCAGCGGAATGGGATCGTGGTCGTTGCAGAAGCGCATCACTTCGCCGGGGTGCAGGGCGTCGATCGCGCCGAAGATGGCGGCGTGGCGGAAACGCTTGGCGATGCCGCGGGCGTCGAAGAAATAGATGCCTTCGGGGTTGCTGTGGTCGTGGACTTGGATGGGATTCATGATCGGGCCTACTCGAGGATGGTGGCCCGATCATAGCCGACGGATTTCGTCGGGTATTTGATCCGGATCAGTTTTGCCGATCAGCGATAGCCGGCCCGGATGCAGTCCGCCAGCCTGTCGGGGTCGCCGGCGCGAAAGACGCAGTGCGGCACGGTCGTGCCGTAGGTCTTGACCTTGCGCAATGCGGGCGCGGCGGACGCGACCGGCTCGGGCGCAGCGGCCGGCGGCGCCTGGACGATCTCGGCGTTGGGCGAGGCGGACGCATCGCGCAGCTGCGCAACGACATCGCGCATCGCCTCGACCTCGGCACGCAGCGCCTGTTCGGCGTGCGAGGCGGCACGGACGCGCTTGCGCAGATCGGCAACGTCGCCGTTGAGGGCGAGCACGACGCCGACAGCGATGGCGATGGCCAGCAAGGCGATGGCAGGTATGGCGACGAAGCCGCCGAGCATCAATTGGCGTTTCATCGGATGGCGGGAGCGCGCGCAGCAGGCGCGGAAGCGGCGGTCATGTTCGTTCGCGACATGTCGGGTGAAATCATCGGCTCGGGGTCCGTGGAGCCGGCGGAAGTCGAATTGTACCGGAAGTCGTCGCCGACCCCGCTGAACCAAGGGAGATTGCGCGTTCCGACCTATAATCGCTTTCGTCCGTCCACCGCGCCCCGCCAACGCGCCCGACAGTCCACGACTTCCGGCATCCGAAGATGATCGGTCCCCGCCTTACCACCCATATCCAACTTGCGGCGCTCGCGCTGGTAGCGGTCGCCGGCCTCGTGCTGGTCGTCGTGCTGGATCGCAACCAGCGGGAAACGCAGCTGGCGCAATTGGGCGCCGGGCTCGAGGACGCCGTCCGTCTCAACGGCACGAGGCTGGGCCAGACCGTCGAGACCCTGCGCCAGGACACCCTGTTCCTTTCGCGCACGCCGCCGATCGCCGGCATCGAGCGTGCCCTCGAACACGGCGGCGTCGATCCGCGCGACGGAAATCGCCAGTCGGTATGGACCCGGAGGCTGGAGGAGATCTTCTCCGCTTTTGCCGAGGCCCACCCCCACTACTACATGATCCGCTACATCGGCACCGCCGACGGCGGGCGCGAACTCGTGCGCGTGGAGCGCCGCGACGGCAAGACGATCGTCGTCCCGCAACACGCGCTCGCACAGCGAGGCGACCGCGACTATTTCGCGCCGACGCTGGCGCTGAAGCCCGGCGAAATCTACCTTTCCGACTTCGGCCTCGATCGGGCCGTTCGCCCGGCCGGCGAGAATCGCAAGCGCGTGCTGCGCGCGGCGACGCCGGTCTTCGACGAGCACGGCAAGCCCTGCGGTCTGGTCCTGCTCAACTTCGATGCGGGGCCCATCCTCGATGCCGTGAGCAGCGGGCTGCCGCCAGGGACGCTTTCGTACGTGGCGGATGCCCAGGGGCGCTACCTGGTGCACCCGGAAGCGGGACGGGCTTTCGATTTCGCCGCAACGCGCCTCGGCGACGACTTTCCGCGGCTGCCTGCCGCACGCGACGATCACGTGAAACTGCATGTGGTCGAGACGACGGGCGGCCGCCAGTACATGACGGCGCAGCGCATCCGTTTCGATGCCCGCCTGCCGGACCGCTTCGTCCGTCTCGCCTACGCCATGCCGGAGAAGGCGCTCAGCGACGCCATCGCCGAAACCCGCTTCCAGGCCGGACTGGGCGGACTGCTCGCCGCCGGCGTGGTGGCCGCCGTCCTGCTGGTCTTGACGGCGCGGCTACTCAGGCCGCTGCAGCAAATCACCGCGGCGGCGCAGACGATCGCCGACGGGTCGCGCCAAGTGGCGCTGCCAGAAACCGGACACGGCGACATCGGCGCCCTGGTCGTCGCCTTCCGCCATATGCTGGAGAACGTGGCCGCGCGGGAGGAGGACTACCGCCGCCTGACGACCGAGCTCGAGGACCGCGTGCGGGAGCGCACGGCCAAGCTGCGCCTGGCGGCCAGCGTGTTCGAGAACACGAGCGAAGGCGTGGTGGTTACCGACGACACCGCGCACATCGTCTCGGTCAATGCCGCCTTCACCGAGATCACCGGCTACACGGCGGCGGAAGCGATCGGCAAGAAACCGAGCCTGCTGCGCTCCGAGCACCACGGCCTCGACTTCTACCAGGCCATGTGGAAGGCGCTGCTGGAGACCGGCCGCTGGCAAGGCGAGATCTGGAACCGCCGCAAGAACGGCGAGGCCTTCCTGGAATGGCTGACCATCAACCGCATCCCTGCGGCCGACGGCATTCCGTGCAGCTACGTCTCGGTGTTCAACGACATCACCGAGCAGCGCCGCAAAGACGAGCACATTCGCCACCTGGCCTTCCACGATCCCTTGACCGGCCTGCCGAACCGCGCGCTGCTGCTCGACCGCCTGCAGCACGCGATCAGCCGCTGCGCCCGCGAGGACCGCGGGCTGGCCCTGGTCTTCATCGACCTCGACCGCTTCAAGGGCATCAACGACGCCCTCGGCCACGACGTCGGGGATGAGCTTCTGCGCGAGGTCGGCACCCGCATCCGGGACCGCCTGCGCGCCATGGACACCGTGGCCCGGATGGGAGGAGACGAGTTCGTCGTGCTGCTGGAGGACATGGACGAACCCGAGCACTGCGCAGCGTTGGCGGCCGCGATCATCGGCGATGTCTCCCAGCCGCTGCAGATCCACGATCACGAGATCCGCGTCGGCGCGTCGATCGGCGTCGCCCTGTTCCCCGAGGACGGCGACGACGCCCTCACCCTGATGAAGCATGCCGACACCGCCATGTACGCGGCCAAGTCGGAAGGCCGCGGCATCTACCGCTTCTTCCGCAGCGAAATGATGGCGGCGGCGAACCGGCGCCTTCAGCTCGAGACAGAATTGCGGCGCGCGATTTCCAACGGCGAACTGGAACTGCACTACCAGCCGAAGGTGTGCGCCAGCTCGGGGTCCAATTGCGGCGTCGAGGCGCTGGTGCGTTGGCGCCATCCGGCGCGCGGCCTGGTGCCGCCGGGGGATTTCATCGCGGTCGCGGAGGAAAGCGATCTCATCGTCGACATCGGCAACTGGGTCGTCGACGAGGCCTGCCGCCAATCGGCGGCCTGGCAGGCGACGGGGCTGACGCCGACCGTCGCCGTCAACGTGTCGGCCAAGCAGCTTCAGCAGGAGGACTTCGTCGAGCGAATCACGGGCGCCGCGGCGCGGCACGGCATCCCTCCGTCGCGCCTGCAGGTCGAGGTGACCGAGAGCCTGGTCATGGCCGACCCCAAGCGGGCGGCCGCCCTGCTGGGCAGGCTGCGCGAGATCGGGGTCACCGTCGCCATCGACGACTTCGGCACGGGCTACTCGAGCCTGTCCTACCTGCGGCGCCTGCCCATCGACGTCATCAAGATCGACCGCTCCTTCGTGATGAACGCCGACCGCGTCGAGGAGGACGCCCAGATCGTCCGCACCATCGTCGCCCTCGCGCAGGCCCTGAAGATGTTCGTCGTCGCCGAGGGCGTGGAAAACGAGGCACAGGCAGTGCTGCTGCGGTCGCTGGGCTGCGATGCGGTGCAGGGATATTTCTACGCCCGGCCGGCACCGGCCACGGAAATCCTCGACTGGCTGCGCCGCTGAGGGCGGCGCCCGACACTTCCCCGCTCCCTGCGCTGAAGGGTATGCTATGACAATGAGCGATTGCGAACTGTGCAGCGGCGACGGCGGCGAACCGGTCTGGCAGGATGGCCGTTGTCGGGTGGTGCGCGTCGGCGGCCAGGAAGCACTGGCCTTCGCCGGCTTCTGCCGCGTGATCTGGAAAGACCACGTTCGCGAAATGACCGACTTGTCGCAGGTGGACCGCCGCCATCTCATGAATGTGGTGTTCGCCACCGAAGCGGCACTGCGAACCCTGCTGAATCCCGACAAGATCAACCTTGCCAGCTTCGGCAATGCCGTGCCGCACTTGCATTGGCACGTCGTGCCGCGCTGGCGCGAGGACAGCCACTTCCCGAGGACCGTCTGGTCCCAGCCCATGCGAAACGTCCCGACGCGACAGCCTGTCCTGGATAACCGGGAACTGGGCGATGCCATCGCCGGGATTCTCTCCCTCGAGGTGTCCGGCCTATGAGCGACTTTGCCGCCGGGGCCAACGCGGCCCCTTCCTTCGCCAGCGCCGCCGCATGCCGCGAATGGCTCGCGGGCGCGCCCCTGACCGACGCCGCACAGATGGTCGCGCTGCTGCTGCGCGAAGTGACGGCGCTGAACCGGGCGACGCTGCCGGCCGGCGAGCGCCTGGAAATCCTCGAACTGCTGCGCGGCCCAATCCACGAATGCCAGGACGCCTTCGGCCGCAGGTTCGTCGGCAAGCCGCAGCCGCTGGCCGACGCCGAGCGGTCGGCCTTCGATACTTCGAGCGCCCTCTGGCATACGCTGGTCACGGGCTACATGCGCTGCGCCGAGGCGTGCTTCGCCGGCGACCCGCAGGTCAAATCGAAAACCGCCCTGGTGCTCGAGCGCGCGCTGGTCGCCCTCGGCGCGCAGCAGCTCGACACGCACCGGGTCAATCGGGCGCCCGGAGCCGAGCACTGGCGGCTGCTGCACCAGGTGTTCGCCTCCGCCGAACAGTTCGGCGTCGCGACGCAGGAAGTCGCGGACGCGGTTCACCTGGGCAAGCTGAAGGGTTCGCCGCAGGCCGCCTACGTCGAAGCCCTGCTCCTCGGCATGTCGAACCTGCATGAGTGCAGCCAACGGCAGATCGGATGGGCTGCCCGCTGGGCGCGACGCTGGGCGCCGAAGATCAAGATGCTTGCCGAGGCGCCGCAACTGTCGTCCCAGTCGATCCCGCTGTGCGTCGACCTCGCTTCCGAGCTTGCCCCGGGCTACCGGCCCTTCACGGGACCCGGCGCCCGCTGGCTGGATACCGGGGAACTGCGCCACAGCATCAAGAAGCGGCTCGCCTTGCTCGCCCAAGGCGAGCCCCCCGCCAAGCTGAACCTAGGCACCGATTGCCCGCAGCCGGCCTGCGGCGAATTGCTCACCGCGCTCTACGGGCGCTGGTGCAAGGGCGCCGCCGTGCGCGCCGCCGAGCGCCGCCCGGCCAGCGGCCGTTGCCGGTTCGTCGCCGGCGTCGAGGCCGTCCATTACTACGTGGCCGGTCGCAAGCCGTTCAAGCGCATCGCGCCCACCGACCTGCGCACCTTGCGGCGCGAGCAGGAGGAGATCGCCACCTTCGGCCGCGTCGCGACTCATCGCGACGAGCACTTCAGCGAACAGGCCGGCTACGCCGTCGAGGAATGGCAGGCGATGGAGGAATGGCACGCCATCAACACCTCCTCTGCCGGCGTGCGCATCGCGAGGCCCCTGGTCCAGCCCGGCGCTCGCGTCGGCCATCATCAGCTGGTGGCAGTGACGCCGCCGGAGGCGCAGGACTGGCTGCTCGGCTGGGTGCGCTGGACGCTGGTAAGCGAGCGACTCGAAGCAGGCATCAGCCTCTTCCCCGGACGTCCCGAGGCGATCGCGGCGCGGGGCTCCGGCATCTCGGCGGCCAACGAACCCTTCCGGCCGGTATTCGTGCTGCCCGGCATCGACGCGATCGGCCAGCCGCCCAGCATCGTGCTGCCGGTGGGCATGTTCAAGACGGGGCGCGTCCTCGATACGTACTCCGGGCGCCCCGGCCGCCTGCGGGTCACCCGCCTGCTCGAGCGCGGCGCCGACTTCGAGCGCGCGGTCTACGAACCCGCCTGAACCCGGCGGGCGGGAAACGCGGCGCTGAAGGTGCTGCCGCGCCCCGGCTCGCTGACGATGTCGAGGCGCGCCTGGTGCCGTTCCAGCACGTGCTTGACGATGGCGAGACCGAGCCCGGTCCCGCCCGTGTCTCGCGAACGCCCGCGGTCGACGCGGTAGAAGCGCTCGGTCAGCCGCGGCAGGTGCTGCGCGTCGATGCCGATACCGTCGTCGGTCACTGAAAAGACCGGGCCGGCCGGCTGCTCGCGCCAGGCGATGTCGATGTGGCCCTTGGCGGGCGTGTAGCGCACGGCATTGCTGACGAGGTTGCCGAGCGCGCTGCGCACTTCCTTGTAGCTGCCGAGCAGCGTGGCCGGCCCCTGATCGGCCAGGCCGATCGCGTGGCGGCCGGCCGAGAGGGCGCGCGCCTCGGCAGCCAGTTCGCCGAGCAGCTGCCGCATGTCGATGGACTCTTCCTGCGGCGGCGCGTCGGTCTCCAAGGTCGCCAGCGTCAACAGGTCCTCGATCAGCCGCTGCATGCGCCGCGCCTGGTCGCCTGCCAGCTCGAGGAAGTGATGGATCTCCTCGGGCGGCAGGTCGGCGATGCCGTCCGCGGCGGTCTCGAGGAAGCCCGCGACGACGGTCAAGGGCGTGCGCAGCTCGTGCGAGACATTGGCGACGAAATCGCGGCGCATGGTCTCCAGCCGCTGCAGCTGGGTCACGTCGCGCACCAGCAGCAGCGTGCGGCCGGCGGCGAACGGGGCCGTCTGCAGCTGCAGCGTCTGCCCGGGGCTGCGCGCCGAGCGCAGCAGCAACGAACCGCTCGGATTGACCTCCTCCAGATAATCGAGGAATTCGGGCTCGCGCAGGAAGTAAGCGATGGGACTGCCGATGTCGCGCGAGGAATTGAGATTGAGCGACACCTCGGCGCGCGCGTTCATCCATTCGATGGCGCGATGGCCGTCGAGAATGAGAACGCCGTCGGGCATCACCTCGGCGGCCTGACGGAAGCGGTCGAGCAGCTTGCCGAGCTCGTCGCGCTGCTCGGCGCCGATGCGGGCGCGATAGCGCAGCGCGTCGTAGGCCTCCGCCCACAGGCCGCTGGAGGACGGGGTCTCCGTCCCCACCGGTTGGCGCGCCCAGCGGATCAGCTTGGAGACGCGCACCAGGGTGCGCGACGTCAGGTAGGCGGCGGCGAGCAGCGACCCCGCCATGCCGCCCAACGGGCCGTCCAGCATCCAGCCGACCGCCGTGGCGGCGGCGAGCCAGAGCGTGGCGTTCAGCAGTTCCGCGAGCACGCCGCTCAGGTCTCCGCCGTCTGGGCGGAGAGCCGGTAGCCGCTGCCGCGCACGGTCTGGATCAGGGCGTCGTGGCCGCTGTCTTCGAGGGCCGCGCGCAGGCGCCGGATATGGACGTCCACCGTGCGTTCCTCGACGAAGACATGGTCGCCCCAGACCTGGTCGAGCAGCTGAACCCGACTGTGGACGCGCTCGGCATGCGCCATCAGGAAATGCAGCAGGCGGAATTCGGTGGGCCCGAGTCCGACTTCGCGGCCGGCCGCCGTGACCCGGTGCGTCACCGGATCCAGGCGCAGCGCGCCGACCTCCAGCGTGTCCTCGGTGGCGTGGGGACGATGCCGCCGCAGCACCGCCTGGATGCGCGCCAGCAGTTCCTTCGGGCTGAATGGCTTGGTGACGTAGTCGTCGGCGCCGACGGTAAGTCCCTGCACCTTGTCCGCCTCCTCGCCCCGCGCGGTCAGCATGATGATCGGCACGTCACGCGTGCGCGGCTCGCTGCGCAGCCGCCGCGCCAGGTCCAGCCCGCTCATGCCCGGCAGCATCCAATCGAGCAGGATGAGATCCGGCAAGGCTTCATCGACGTGGCGACGGGCGCTTTCGGCGTCCAGCGCAGCGATGACCTCGTGGCCGGCGCGGCGCAGATTGACGGATATCAGGGCCTGGATGGCGGGCTCGTCCTCGACGACCAGTATCTTTGCTGACATGGAATTCGCATGTGATGGCGTTAGGGCCAGTCTATTGCGGCGGAATGTCGGATTTGTTACAGCGAGCCGGAGGCGGCGCTGCGTTATGATAGACGGCCCAGGGCAACAAGGCATCATGACATGGCAGGACTCAACAAGGAAACTCCGGTCCCCACCGAGATCAAACTGCACCAGGCGTCGAAGCTGATGGAAATCAGCTTCGCGGACGGCAGCGTATTCAAGCTGCCCTACGAATACCTGCGCGTCTACAGCCCCTCGGCGGAGGTCCGCGGCCACGGCCCGGGCCAGGAGACGCTGCAGACCGGCAAGCGCAACGTCGTCATCGAGAGCGTCGAGCCGGTCGGCAACTACGCGATCAAGCCGAAGTTCTCGGACGGGCACGATTCCGGTCTCTACGGCTGGGACACGCTCTACGAGCTGGGCGTCAACTACGAATCGAACTGGCAGGCCTATCTCGCCCGCCTGGAAGCCGCCGGCGCCAACCGCGACATCGATAGCAGCACCCAGCCTCCCAAGTCGGGCGGCGGTTGCGGCGGCAAGCATTAGGAACAGCCATGAGCGAAACCCACTTCGGCTTCGAGACCGTCCCCGAGCACGAGAAGGCGAAGCGCGTGCGCGGCGTCTTCTCGTCGGTGGCCGAGAAGTACGACATCATGAACGACCTGATGTCGATGGGCCTGCATCGCATCTGGAAGGCTTTCACCATCCAGGTGGCGGGCGCCCGCGCCGGGGACCGGGTGCTCGACGTCGCCGGCGGCACGGCCGACCTCTCGTCCGCCTTCGCCAAGCGCGTCGGCGAGACCGGCGAAGTCTGGCTGACCGACATCAACAACGCCATGCTCACGCGCGGCCGCGACCGCCTGCTCGACGAAGGCAAGGTCATGCCGGCCGCACAGTGCGACGCCGAGAAGCTGCCCTTCCCGTCCGACTATTTCGACATCGTCACCGTGGCCTTCGGCCTGCGCAACATGACCCACAAGGACGCGGCATTGGCCGAGATGCGCCGCGTGCTGCGCCCCGGCGGCCGCCTGCTGGTGCTCGAGTTCTCGCACGTCTGGGAACCTCTGGCCCCCGCCTACGATCTGTACTCGTTCAAGCTGCTGCCCTGGCTCGGGCAGAAGATCGCGCAGGACGCCGACAGCTACCGTTACCTGGCCGAGTCCATCCGTATGCATCCGGACCAGGAGACGCTCAAAGGCATGATGGAAGCGGCAGGCCTCGAGCGCGTCGAGTATTTCAACATGGCGGCGGGCATCGTCGCCCTGCACCGCGGCTACAAACTCTAGGGAGGTTCCCATGAAGAAGTTCTCGGTGGCATTGTTCGCCGCCCTGGTCGGGCTCGTCATGCTGACTGCAGACGCTGAGGCCCGGCGCCTGGGCGGCGGCAGTTCCTTCGGCATGCAGCGTACCGCACCGCGCACTGCGCCGGCTCCCGCGCCGAGTGCACCGACGGCCGCACCCGCACCTGCGGCACCGACCGCAACGCCCCAGGCGCCCGCGCCGGCGCCCCGACCCGCCGGCGCCAGCCGCTGGCTCGGCCCGCTCGCCGGCCTCGCGGCCGGCATCGGTCTAGCCGCTCTGCTTTCCCATTTCGGACTTGGTGAAGGCTTCGCCAGCATCCTGCTGCTCGCCGCGCTGGTGTTCGGCGGCATCTTCCTGCTGCGCATGATCTTCGCGCGCCGCTCCTCCGGCCCCGAATACGCGGGCGCCGGCGCGCCGATGCGCTATGAACCGGCCGCCACGCAAGGCGGTGCCGGCGCGGCGCCAGCCGCCGCGGCGAACATCCCGGCGGACTTCGACGTCGCCGGCTTCCTGCGCAACGCCAAGCTCAACTTCGTGCGCATGCAGGCCGCCAACGACGCCGGCAATATCGAGGATCTCAAGCAGTTCACCACCCCCGAGGTCTACGCCGAACTCAAGCTGCAGTTCGACGAGCGGGGCCGTGGGACGCAGCAGACCGACGTCGTCCAGCTCGACGCGGAACTGCTCGGCATCGAAACCGAAGAAACGCGCCATATCGCCAGCGTGCGGTTCCACGGCATGCTGCGCGAGGAAGCGGGCGCGGCGCCCGGGCCCTTCAACGAGATCTGGCACCTGACCAAGCCGGTCGACGGCTCGTCCGGCTGGGTTGTCGCCGGCATCCAACAGCTGCAGTGATCGAAGCCGCCGCGATCGCCGCCCTCAACCACCTGCTCGGGCAGGCGGACTGGGCGCGAGCGCGGCTCGCACCGTTCGCCGGACGGCATGCGGAAGTTGCCATGCCGCCCTGGCGGCTGCGGCTGCGCATCGACGACGATGGAAGCTTTGCTTCGGCCGAAGCCGGGGCCGTCCCCGATGTGGAGGTGGCATTGCCCGCCGAAGCTCCCTTTCTGGCGGCGCAAGGCGGGGAGAAGTTGATGCAGGCTGCCCGCATCTCCGGGCCGGCGCAGTTCGCGAGCGAACTCGGCTACGTGCTGAAGAACCTCCGCTGGGACTTCGAGGAGGACTTGTCGCGCTTCATCGGCGACATCGCCGCGCATCGCGTTGCGCAGACGCTAGGGCTTTTTGGCCAATGGCAGAAGCGAACGGCCGAGCGCGCTGCGGCCGGCTTTGCGCGCTACGCCACCGAGACGAATCCAATGCTGGCAAAGCGCAGCGAGCTGCACGAAATGACGACGGGCGTTGGGGAACTGCAGGGATCGGTCGCGCTCGCCGAGCGGCGCCTGGATGCGCTGACGACGCGGCGGCGCCAGCCGTAGCTCGCGCCGCCTCCAAAGAAAAAAGGCAGCCGAAGCTGCCTTTCTTCTTCCTGCCTGCTCTAACTCAGTGGCTCTTGCGCCGCAGCCGCTGGATCGCGGCAAGCTGCGCCACGGCTTCGGCGAGTTCCGCCTGGGCGCGTGCGTAGTCCATTTCGGAGCTGCGGTTGACCATCGCTTCCTCGGCCTTCTTCTTGGAGTCGAGGGCCTTGGCTTCGTCGAGGTCGTGGCCGCGGATGGCCGTGTCGGCCAACACCGTGACCAGGCCCGGCTGCACCTCGAGGATGCCGCCGGCGACGAAGATCAACTCTTCGCGGTCCTGGCCCTGAAGCTTGAGCCGCACGGCGCCCGGCTTGATGCGGGTCATCAGCGGCATGTGGCCCGGGAAGATGCCCAGCTCACCGACTTCGCCCGGCAGCACGACGAACTCGGCCAGCCCCGAGAAGATCTGCTCTTCTGCGGAGACGACGTCGACGTGTACGGATAGTGCCATGTTGGCTTCCTTTGCTTGTTGCTGGGCTTACTGCAGCGTCTTGGCCTTCTCGAAGGCTTCCTCGATGCCGCCGACCATGTAGAACGCCTGCTCGGGCAGCTGGTCGCACTCGCCTTCGGCGATCATGCGGAAGCCCTTGATGGTGTCCTTCAG
>DASVZI010000019.1:0-1902 GCA_036391735.1 Rhodocyclaceae bacterium | reverse complement strand
ACGTCGCGGCGCTCGACGCCCCAGCCCTCGGCGACGAACTTGTCCTCGGCCGGCCGGTCGTGCACCAGCAGCACGTCGGCATCGCCGCGGCGGCCGGTGTCGAGCGCCTGGCCGGTGCCGAGTGCGACGACCTTGATCTTGATGCCGGTCTTCGCCTCGAATTTCGGCAGGATGAAGCCGAACAGGCCCGACTGGTCCGTGGACGTGGTCGACGCCAATACGATCGACTCCTCGGCGAAGGCGCCCGCGGCGCCAAGCGACAAGGACAGGGCAAGCAGCAACCGGCGCATCAGCTTCATCGTATTTCTCCTTCTCGTTGTTGAATATTCATTTCTCGGCCAGCGCTTGCAGCAAGGTCAGCTGGTCGATCGCATCCTGCATGGCGCTCAGGCCGCTCGCGAGCTCCTCCATGCGCTTCAGGCTGGCTGCCAAGTCGGCGCGCTCCTGACTCGCGCCGGCGCTCATGCGTTCGATCTGCTCGGTGGCCGACGCACTCTTGTCGGCCATCTGCTGCGTGGTGCCCATGGTTTCCGAGGCGACCTGGCGGATGCGCGCGATAGTGTCGACGGCATCGCGGATGTTCTTCGCGGTTGCGTCCGCCTGGCCCTTCGCCGATTGTGCCAGTTTCCGCACTTCGTCCGCCACCACCGCGAAGCCGCGCCCCGCTTCGCCGGCGCGAGCCGCCTCGATCGCAGCATTGAGCGCCAGCAGGTTGGTCTGGTCGGCGATCGCGCTGATGCCGCCGGTGATCTGGCTGATGCCCTTGGAGATGCGCTCGAGGTCGTCGAGCCCGCCTTCCAGCCGCTGCTGCGCCGAACGCGTCAGCGCCACCGCCTCGCTGATGGAAGTGAGGCTGGTCTGCGCCAGTTCGAGCGTCTCCGACTGGCGCAGCGCGGCATGCTCGAATTGCGGCAGCGCCGAGAGCAGCGGCGCCACCGCCTGCTGGTAGTCGACGACGCGGCCCACCACCGCGGACTGGATGCCGTGCATGGCCTCCCAGCGGTTGAGCGCGCGCTGCGCGTAGTGGTCGGCATAGGCCGCGTACTCGACCGGGAAGCGCGCCATGGCGTGGTTCTGGCCGTCGAAGAAGGCCAGCGCCGAGAGCGTCTGGTTGATCGGCACGCCGAGGATTTCGCCGAAGGTGGAAAAGCCCGCCGCCGGCACGCCGTCGAAGAAGCGCGCCTGCGGCAGCTTGGCGGTATTGCCGACGCGGCGCAGCACGCAGTCGTTGAGCAGGATCGCGGCAGGCCTGCCCTTGTCGACGACGAAGCGGTCCCAGTCGCGCTGCGTGGTGCCGATGAAATCGTTGGCCTGCATCAGGTGCAGCCGGTCGCCGAACTCGAGGTCGCAGAAGAACGCGAGGCTGTCCGCCTGGATCGCCGCGACCGACCGGATGAAGTATTCGTTCTCGACCTTCACCGCGAAAGTCTTGCCTTCGAGGTGCTTGCCGATTTCCTCCGTCCTGCAGCGCAGGTGCGCCGCCAGCACGTCGAGAATCGGCTGCGGCCGGCCGTCGGCGCCGAACAGCGATTTCACCGTGCGCGCCACCGGGTCTGCGTCGGCGACCAGCCAGCTCGTCGACGTCGGCTCGAAGTTCTGGCTCTTGAACGGCGCGAACGCCTTGTCGGTCGCCATCTGGCAGAACACCAGCACGGCCTTGCCCTGGATCACCGGACCGCCGGCGCCGATGTAGGTGCCGCTGAAATCGAGCTTGCCGCCGGCCGAGCCGCCGATGGCAAGGCAGGGGAAGCAGCCGGACTCGTACCAGGCCTTCATGAGGAAGCCTTCGGACGCCGACAGGCCGTCGCAGAACACCAGCGCGAAGGTCCGCTCCGCCGACAACGGCAGCCGTACCTGGATGCCTTCGAGCTCCTTGCGAATCGCCGCGACGCGCTGCCGCGC
>DASVZI010000018.1:0-15275 GCA_036391735.1 Rhodocyclaceae bacterium | reverse complement strand
GAAGGCGCGCGCAGGCGACGTGGTGCGCTTCGAGAGCCCGGTGGGGCGGCGCGAAATCGA
The DNA here is from genome assembly GCA_036391735.1 of Rhodocyclaceae bacterium. Classification (GTDB taxonomy): domain Bacteria; phylum Pseudomonadota; class Gammaproteobacteria; order Burkholderiales; family Rhodocyclaceae; genus Nitricoxidireducens. Next base: position 15,215 of record DASVZI010000018.1, on the reverse strand, counting down.
GATCGTGGAAATCCGTTATGAATGACGCGCCGGCGCGCAAGCCCAACTTGCCGCGCCTGGCGTTCGCCGCCGTCGTCATCGCGGCCGCGCTTTGGCTCGGCTGGCGCTGGTGGTGGGGCCGCACCCACGTCACCACCGACGATGCCCAGGTCGAGGGCCATGTCGTTCCCGTGCTGCCCAAGGTCGGCGGCTTCGTCGCCGAGGTGATGGTCAACGACAACCAGCCGGTGAAGGCGAACGATCTGCTGCTGCGGATCGATGATCGCGACTACCGCGCCAAGCTGGCGCAGGCCGAGGCCGAGCTCGAACTGGCGCTGGCCGCCGCGGGCAGGGAAGGGCAGAACGGCCAGGCCGCGGCGCAGGTGGCTGCGGCGCGCGCCGCCGCCGCTGCGGCCCGTTCCACCGTCGAACAGGCGCTGGCGAACGCCGACAAGGCGCAGAAGGATCTCGAGCGCACGCAAGGCCTGATCGCCAAGAAGATGGTGTCGCCGCAGGCGCTCGACGCCGCGGAGGCGGCTGCCCGCGCCGCCCAGGCGCAGCTCAAGGCGAGCCGCGAGAGCGCCGCCTCGGCCGGCGAGCAGGTGACGGCTTATGGCGCCGCGCTGCAGGCGGCATTGGCGAAGGTCGATTCGGCGCGCGCCGCGCGCGACCTCGCCGCCATGCAGCTCGCCGATACGCGCATCGCCGCGCCGGCGGGCGGGCTGGTGGGCAGCAAGAGCGTCGAACCTGGGCAGTTCGTGCAGGCGGGACAGGCCTTGATGAGCGTTGTTCCGCTCGACGACGTCTGGGTGGTCGCTAACATTAAGGAGACCGACGTGCGCGGCGTGCGGCCGGGCGATCGGGCCGATGTCGAGGTCGACGCCTTCCCCGGTGTGGACTTCGAAGGCCGCGTCGACTCGCTGGCTCCCGCTACCGGCGCGCGCTTCTCGCTGCTGCCGCCCGACAACGCCACCGGCAACTTCACCAAGGTCGTGCAGCGCGTGCCGGTGAAGATCCTGGTCAAGCAGAGTGCCGATCCGGCGCGTCTGCTGCGGCCGGGCATGAGCGCCTTTGTCACTATCACCACTCAGTGACGAGTTGAAGCCGATCCTGCCTGCGCTGCGCCGCGTCGAGAGCGACGCGGAGATTCATGCCAGCCGCTACCTGATCGCCTTCACCGTGACGCTCGGGGCGATGCTGGAGCTGGTCGACACCAGCATCGTCAACGTCGCGATCCCGCACATGATGGGCTCGCTCGGCGCGACGCTCGACGAGATCGCCTGGGTTTCGACCGGTTACGTCGTCGCGAACGTCATCGTGCTGCCGGTGTCCGGCTGGCTGTCCAACTGGTTCGGCCGGCGCAACTATCTCGCGCTGTCGATCGCGCTGTTCATCGTCTCGTCGATGATGTGCGGCGCCTCGGTGAACCTCCAGGAGCTGGTGTTCTGGCGCATCGTGCAGGGCCTCGGCGGCGGCGGCCTGATCTCCACGGCGCAGGCGACGCTCTACGAGGTGTTCCCGCGCAAGGAGTCGGGCACCGCGATGGCGATCTTCGGGCTCGGCATCATGGTCGGCCCGATGCTCGGGCCGACGCTCGGCGGCTGGCTGACCGACGCCTACTCATGGCCGTGGATCTTCTACATCAACCTGCCGCTGGGCCTGCTGGCGCTGCTGCTCGCGCTGATGTTGGTGCCGGATTCCAAATACGGCAAGCGCGCCGAACACGTCGACTGGATCGGCTTCCTGCTGTTGGCGGTCGGCGTCGGCTGCCTGCAGACGGCGCTCGAGCGCGGCGAACGCCTCGACTGGTTCGCGTCGCGCGAGATCGTCACGCTGTCGATCGTATCCTTCTTCGCGCTGTCCGCCTTCGTCTGGCAGGAGCTGCGCCACGAGCATCCGATCGTCGAGATCCGCATCCTGCGCGACTCGCAATTCGCCGCGGCGCTGGTGTTTACCTTCCTGCTCGGCGGCGCGCTGTTCTCGACGGTGTTCGTGTTCCCCGTGTACGTCCAGACGCTGCTGGGCTACACGGCCTGGGAAACCGGCATGGTGATCCTGCCGGGCGCGCTGGCGTCCGGTGTCACGATGGCGGTAATGGGGCGCTTTACCGGGAAGACGCAGATGGACCTTCGCCTCATTGTGATCGCCGGCGCCTGCATCTTCGGCTATTCGATGTGGCAGCACTCCCTGTTCACCCTCAACTCCGGCTGGAGCGAATTCCTGCCGGCCATGATCCTGCGCGGCGTCGGGCTCGGCATGGTCTTCATCCCGCTCAACAACCTGGCACTCGGCAATTTGCCGCCGCACCGGATCCAGAACGGCAGCGGCCTCTACAACCTGACGCGCCAGCTCGGCGGTTCGGTGGGCATCGCGTCGTCGGCGACCCTTTACGCGCAGCTGCAGCAGTCGAACCGCGGCGAGCTGATCCGCCACGTCAACCAGTATTCGCAGGCGACCATGGATCGCCTGGCGCAGCTTAAGGCGCTGGTGATCCACCACGGCGCGGCGCCGGCGGCGGCACAGGCAAAGGCGTTGCGCCTGCTCGACGAAACCATCACGCAGCAGGCGGCGATGCTCTCGTTCGAACGGCTGTTCCTGCTATTCGGGATCGCGATGTTACTGGCGCTGCCGCTGTTGCTGTTGATGCATCGCGGGCGGGTGGCGCATGCCGGGGAGAGCGGAGGGCATTAGGGCCGTCACGTCGGGCCAAGACGTCGAGCCGCGGGTGGCGGGTGGTCGTCGACGCGCAGGTTAAGGAGGAGGAGGCCGCTTCGCGGCCGACGGGGGACACGAAGCGGCGGCGACCGCCCGTCGCCCGCGGCGGTCGCACGCCGACGCTGTCAATCAGGCCGCCCCCGCCGCATGCCCGCCCCCCGGCATCGGCGGCGCGTCGTATTCCTTCGAGATGTCCTTGTTCGTGTAGTCGCGCATCATGGACGCCGCGACCACGCTGCACAGCGCGCAGATCAGGATGTAGCCGGCGATGGCGTAGCCCGAGTGATAGTGGGCGAACAGCGCGGTGGCGATCAGCGGCGCGGGGCCGCCGGCGATGACCGACGCCAGCTGGTAGCCCATCGAAGCGCCGCTGTAGCGCATGCGGCCGGTAAAGGACTCGGCGATCAGCGCCGCCTGCGGGCCGTACATCATCGAGTGCGGCAGCAGCGACAGCACGATGGCGAGGAAGATCGAGGTCGGCTCGCGCGTGCCCATCATTGCGAAGTAGATGAAGCCCACGGCGCCCACCAGCGCGGCGCCGAAGATGTACATGCGGCGTCGGCCCACGATGTCGGACAGATGCCCGAAGAACGGGATCGTGAAGAATTCGAGCAGCGAGGCGGTGAGCACGGCCGTCAGCAGCAGGTCGCGCGAGACGCCGAGGTTCTGCGTGCCGTAGGTGAACACGAAGGCGGTGAACACATAGAACGGCGCCTGTTCGGCCAATCGCACCAAGGCGGACAGCAGGATGTCCTTCGGCTGGCGGCGGATCACTTCGAGCGTCGGCTGGCGCTCGATCCTGTGTTCGGCCACGAGTCGCGCGAAGGTCGGCGTTTCCAGCACCGACAGCCGGATGTAAAGGCCGATGGCGACCAGGATGATGCTGAGGAAGAAGGGAACGCGCCATCCCCAGGTGAGGAACTCGTCGCCCGGCGCAACCTGGCTCATCGCCAGCACGGCCAGGTTCGCCAGGAAGAGTCCGGCCGGCACGCCGAATTGCGGCCAGGAGGCGACAAAGCCGCGGTGCTCGTTGGTGCGGGCCCATTCCATCGACAGCAGGACGGAGCCGCCCCATTCTCCGCCGACGCCGACGCCCTGGATGAAGCGCAGCACGGTCAGCAGGATGGCGCCCCAGATGCCGATCTCCGAGTAGGTCGGCACGAAGGCGACGGCGAAGGTGGCCAGGCCCATCAGCAACAGGGTTGCGATCAGCGTCGCCTTGCGGCCGATGCGATCGCCGTAGTGCCCGAAGATCGCGGCGCCGATGGGGCGGGCGATGAAGCCCACGGCGTAGATCAGGAAGGCCTGGAGGGTGCCGACGACGGGGTCGGATTCCGGGAAGTAGAGCTTCGCGAAGACCAGGCCCGTGACGGTGCTGTAAAGGAAGAAGTCGTACCACTCGATGGTGGTGCCTACCGTGCTGGCGATGACGGCGCGCCGCAGTTGCCGGCGGCCCTCCGCATCGGACATCGCGGCCGTGCTTGGATGAACCGCAGCCATTTGGGTCTCCTCCGGTTGTCGTTTGCCCCGTAGACCGGGGATGCCCGCCGTCGGTTCCGGGGCATGGGCCGTTCGGGCATGAAGCCTGCTCTACCGGAGGCCAAGCACCGCAATGCGACGGTGTGAGCAAATCGGGAAGCGTTCGCGCGCCGGTTCTTGCCTTCAAGCGGCTGCCGCCACGGCAACAATTGCCGCAAGACGAAAGGGTAGGCGAGCGATTTCTTCCCAGGCCACCCCAACCGAAGGAGGCGTCATGTCCGTATCAAACATCTCTTCAACCGGACTCAGCCAGCTCAATTGGCGCTCGAGCGTCCGCCAGGCCCGGCAAGACTTCGAGCAGCTGTTCCAGGCAATGCAAGCGGGCGACGTGTCGTCCGCGCAGCAAGCCTATGCGGGACTGCAGCAGCTCATGCCGGGTGCCGCGTCGACGAACGCGACGAGCACCTCGAGCACCGGCAGCACCGACTCGACCGCGTCGACCACGAGTTCGACGGGCTCTACCGCCGCGTCGACGGGCAGTGCGGCCATCGCCAGCGACTGGTCCGCGTTGGGCCAGGCCCTTCAGTCCGGCAACCTGAGTTCGGCGCAGTCGGCTTTCAGCCAGCTCGAGCAGGACCTGCAGGCCAAGGCCCAGGGCGCCGGACATCGCCATCATCATCGCGAAGTCGCCCAAGCGCAGGCCCTGTATTCGGCCATGCAGATCGGCAACGCGGCAGGGGCGACGGGAACGGCAGGCTCCGGCAACGCCGTAAGCTCGGACATCGGCGCGCTGCGGCAGGCACTGCAGTCGGGCGATACCGCTGCCGCGCAGAAGCTGTTGACGCAGTTGCAGAACGACCTGCAAAACTCCGGCTTCAGCGCGGGCCATCACCACCATCGCTTCGGCGGCTTCGCGACGCAAGCCGGCGCATCGGCCTATGCGGGAACGCCGGCGACGGCATCGACCTCCGCCGGCACCACGTCGGACTCGGGCGGTAGCGGCACATCGACCACGGCGTAAGGGGCGACATGACCCTTACGTCGCTGACCGCCTCGTCGCTGCTGCAAACGCTGGCGGACAGCGGCGGGTCCTCCGCCAGCCTCGACGGTTCGCTGCTGTCGGCGCTCGGGCAGACGTCGCAGGCAGCAGGCGCCGCGACGTCCGACCCGTTGCTGCAGACGCTGGTCACGTTGAGCTCGCAGAATCCTTCGTCCACTGCGGCGGTGCAGACCTACAACGCCAAGGGGCTGCTCGATCAGGTCGAAGCGGCAATGCCGGCAGACCCGTTGCTCGCTGCCGATGGCAGCGGCCAGGACGGCAGCGGAAATGCGCTGCCGGCCGATATCCTGGGTGCCGGCGGCGGGACGGGCGATGCTTCGTCGAGTCCCGCGTCGGGCAGCGCGGGGAGCCTGCTGCAGCTGTTCCAGAACTCGCCGACGCTGGCCTCGGCCTACGTCCAGAGCCAGGTGACCCGGAGCCTCTTCGACGACATGTCCTGATCGGCGTCAGCCGAGGAGGTCGCCGCCCCGGTTGGCGTCGCCATCGACCCAGAGGTGGGGCATGCCCTGGTCTCGCAGCCAGCGGGCCGACGATCCGGATGTCGCCGCCCCAGCCGAGGCCGCGCGGCGGTCTATGATGGCAGCGTACCCATTGCACGGGAGATCCCCATGAAGATGGTCCTAGTCGCCCTCGGCTGCCTGCTCGCCGCCTGCGCCGGCGGCTACGAATGGACAAAACCCGGCACCTCGGCCTCCGCCCGGGATACGGACCTGATGGCCTGCGGCACCCGCAACACGCATCTCGAGAAGGACGATCCAGCCGGGGTAGCCGTGATCGACGACTGCATGAAGGACCGCGGATACCGGAAGACCCCGCGCTAGGGCCCGCCGGCGGCGCTGCGCCGGCCCCCTTGAAATCCTCCGAACCGCCCCCATCACGGGCATTACTTTGCGTTCAGAGGAGTTTTCTTCCCATGTCCGAAACGGCCACGTCCTCCAAGGAGACCCTGGGGTTCCAGACCGAGGTGAAGCAGTTGCTTCACCTGATGATCCATTCGCTTTACTCGAACCGCGAGATCTTCCTGCGCGAACTGGTCTCCAACGCTTCCGACGCCTGCGACAAGCTGCGCTTCGAGGCGCTGCACAACGCCGCCCTGTTCGAGAGCGACGCCGAGCTCAAGATCCGCATCGCCTACGACAAGGCGGCCAAGACGCTGACGATTTCGGATAACGGCATCGGCATGAGCCGCGACGAGGTGATCGCCAACCTCGGCACCATCGCCAAGTCAGGCACGCGCGAGTTCTTCTCGCAGCTCACCGGCGACCAGCAGAAGGACGCCCATCTGATCGGCCAGTTCGGCGTCGGCTTCTATTCCTCCTTCATCGTCGCCGACAAGGTGACGGTCGTGACGCGCCGCGCCGGCCTGCCCGGCGGCCAGGCGGTGCGCTGGGAATCGGACGGTTCGGGCGAGTTTTCGGTCGAGATGGTCGAGAGGACGGGCCGCGGCACGGAAATCACCCTGCATCTCAAGGACGGCCAGGATGACCTGCTGTCCGGCTGGAAGCTGCGCTCGATCATCCGCAAATACTCCGACCACATCGTCCAGCCCATCGTGATGAAGAAGGAGGAGTGGAACCAGGAGAAGAACGAGCAGGTCGTCACGGACGAGGACGAGACGGTCAACAAGGCCTCCGCCCTGTGGGCGCGCAACAAGAACGACATCAGCGAGGAAGAGTACAAGGAGTTCTACAAGCACGTCGGGCACGATTTCGACGAGCCGTTGGCGTGGACCCACGCGCGCGTCGAAGGCAAGAGCGAATACACGCAGCTGCTCTACGTGCCGGCCCATGCGCCCTTCGATCTGTGGGACCGCAACGCGCGCCACGGCATCAAGCTCTACGTGCGCCGCGTGTTCATCATGGACGACGCCGAGCAGCTGATGCCCCTCTACCTGCGCTTCATCCGCGGCGTGGTGGATTCGGCCGACCTGCCGCTCAACGTCTCGCGCGAGATCCTGCAGGAGAGCAAGGACATCGAGGCGATCCGCAAGGGCTGTACCGCCAAGGTCCTGGGCATGCTCGACGACATGGCCGAAAGCGACAAGGACAAGTACGCCAAGTTCTGGGGCGAGTTCGGTCGCGTGCTGAAGGAAGGCGTCGGCGAGGATTTCGCCAACAAGGAGAAGGTCGCCAAGCTGCTGCGCTTCGCCTCCACCCACGCCGACACGGCCGAAGAGACCGTTTCGCTCGCCGATTACCTCGGCCGCATGAAGGATGGCCAGGACAAGATCTACTACGTCGCCGCCGAGACCTTCAACGCTGCGAAGAACAGCCCGCACCTGGAGATCTTCCGCAAGAAGGGCATCGAGGTGCTGCTGCTGGCGGATCGCGTCGACGAGTGGGTCGTCGCGCATCTCACCGAGTTCGATGGCAAGGAGCTGGTTTCCGTCGCCAAGGGCGGCCTGGACCTGGGCAAGCTCGAGGACGAGGCCGAGAAGCAGGAGCAGGAAAAGGAAGCCGGCGAGTTCAAGGATTTGACCGAGAGGATCGGCAAGTCGCTTGGCGAGCGCGTCAAGGAAGTGCGCGTCACGCATCGCCTGACCGATTCGCCCGCCTGCCTGGTGGCCGACGAGCACGGCATGTCGGCCAACATGATGCGCATCCTCAAGGCCGCCGGCCAGAAGTCGCCGGAAGCCAAGCCGATCCTCGAGATCAACCCCAAGCACCCGGTGGTGCTGAGGCTGCGCTACGAGGACAAGAAGTTCGACGACTGGGCGGCGGTGCTGTTCGACCAGGCGCTGCTCGCCGAGGGCGGCCAGCTCGACGACCCGGCCACCTTCGTCAAGCGCGTCAACGACCTGATGATGACCATGTCGCTGGGCGGCGCCTGAGCCGCCCGTGACGCGGCTGCGCGGCCTCGCGCCGCTGATCGACGAATGGGCCCGGGTGTTGATCCTGGGCTCGTTTCCATCGGAGGCATCGCTGGCCGCGCAGCACTACTACGCGCATCCGCAGAACCAGTTCTGGCGGATACTGGGGGTCATCCTGGGACGGCCGCTGCCGGACATGGACTACGCCGGCAAGCAGGCGGCCCTGAAGGACGCCGGCATCGCGATCTGGGACGTCTATGGCGGGTGCCGGCGCGAAGGCAGCCTGGATGCGGATATCCGTGGCGCGCAGCCGAACGATTTCGCCCGGCTGATCGAGATTGCGCCGCGGCTCGAGCGAGCCTGCTTCAACGGCAAGACGGCGGGGCGCTTCGCACCGCAACTGGCGGCGCTGGGACTCGAGACCCTCGTCCTGCCCTCCACCAGTCCGGCCTACACGCTGGGCTTCGACGCCAAGCTGGCTGCCTGGCGGGAAGCACTTACGGCCGCGTAATCAGCTGGCGGCCTTGGTGCCGCGCTTCGGCCGATGCTCGCGCATGCATTGGCGGAACTCGGTGCCGTTCTTGTCCTTGCAGGCGGCCCGCGCCTGCTCCATCGCCTCGCAGCGCTGCGGATTGCGCGCCTTGCTGCAGTCCATCGGCGGCATCGATTCGATCATGCACTTGCGCTTGTCGGCCTGCGGCTTGTCCTTGCAGGCCTCCTTGGCCTTCTGCAGGGCCTCGCAGCGTTGCGGATCGCGCGCCTTGCTGCAGTCGGCGGCGAGCGGCGCGGGGCCGGCCTGCGCGAAGCTGGCGGCAGCGAACAGGGCGGCCGCGAGGCCGCCGATCAGGAAACGGGTCTTCATGGGGGGGAATCCTCTTGTCGTGGATGCTGCGGATCACCGCAGGAACGCCGTTATGATAGCGCAGCAGGAAATCGGCTATATTCACCGGCTGCACTTATGGGAATTCACCGCGACATGGCCAAAGCGCAGGAATCCGCCCGGGGCGCGGGACGGCTCGCCCTCCCCGAAATCATCGATGCCCTGATCGCGGACGGCATGGTTCCGAAGGCGGAGGCGGAGAAGTTCAAGCAGGAGCGCCGCTACTTCAAGGGCGACATCCATCCGCTCATCGTCGTCGCCGAGCAGCGCTGGAAGTCGCCGCAGCCGCCGCACCGCGTGCTCGATCTCGAGAGCCTGACGCAATGGCTCGCCCGGTGGTGCGGCCTCGATTACTTCCACATCGATCCGCTGAAGATCAACTTCACCGGCGTCACCGAGGTGATGTCGAACGCCTATGCGACGCGATTCCGCATCCTGCCCGTCGAGGTGAAGCAGCACGAGGTGACGATCGCCACTGCGGAACCGTTCGACAGCTCGTGGGAGCACGAGCTCAAGGGCGTCCTGCGCAAGAGCATCCGGCGCGTCATCAGCAATCCCGAGGACATCGCGCGCTACCAGGTGGAGTTCTACAACCTGGCGAAGTCCGTCAAGGGCGCGCTCGGCCGCGGCGACATCGCGGGCACCGGCGTGTCGAACTTCGAGCAGCTGGTCGAGCTCGGCAAGAACAAGGCCTCGCTCGACGCCAACGACCAGCACATCGTGCTGATCGTCGATTGGCTGTGGCAATACGCCTTCGAGCAGCGAGCCTCCGACATCCACATCGAACCGCGCCGCGATCTCGGCATCGTGCGCTTCCGCATCGATGGCGTGCTGCACCAGGTCTACCAGATCCCGATGGCGGTGCTCAACGCCATGACCAGCCGCATCAAGATCCTCGGCCGCATGGACGTGGTGGAGAAGCGCCGCCCGCAGGACGGCCGCATCAAGACGCGCACGCCCGACGGCCAGGAGGTCGAACTGCGGCTGTCGACGCTGCCGACGGCCTTCGGCGAGAAGCTGGTGATGCGCATCTTCGATCCCGAGGTGCTGGTGCGCGACTTCGCCGATCTCGGCTTCGGCGACGAAGAGCAGGCGCGCTGGCGTCACATGACGACGCAGCCGAACGGCATCATCCTGGTCACCGGCCCGACGGGGTCGGGCAAGACGACGACGTTGTACACGACGCTCAAGCACCTGGCGACGTCCGAGGTCAATGTATGCACGCTCGAGGACCCGATCGAGATGATCGAACCGGCGTTCAATCAGGTGCAGGTGCAATCGGACATCGGAATGGGCTTCGCCGAAGGCATCCGCGCCCTGATGCGGCAGGACCCGGACATCATCATGGTCGGCGAGATCCGCGACCTGGAGACCGCCGACATGGCGATCCAGGCGGCGCTGACCGGCCACTTGGTGCTCTCCACCCTGCACACCAACGATGCGCCGTCGGCGATCACGCGCCTGCTCGACCTCGGCGTGCCGGCTTACCTGCTGCAGGCGACGCTGCTCGGCGTCATGGCGCAGCGGCTGGTGCGCACCCTGTGCCCGAAGTGCAAGCAGGCCGGCGGCATGCGCGCCGAGGACGAGGAAGCCTGGAAGGCGCTGGTGGCGCCCTGGAAGAGCAACAAGCCTAAGGCGCTCTACCATCCGGTCGGCTGCCTCGATTGCCGCATGACGGGCTACCAGGGACGGCTCGGCCTCTATGAGATCCTGCCGATGACGCCCGAAGTGCGCAAGACCGTGGTCGCGCATGCCGACCTGGCGCAGGTGCGCGACGCCGCGCTGCGCGAGGGCCTGCAGCCGCTGCGGATCGCCGGTGCGCGCAAGATCGCTGCCGGGCTCACCACCGTCGAGGAAGTTCTCAAGGTGGCGCCGCCAGTGCAGGCCTAGCCGGCCTTGCAGCTAGACGTCCAGCGCCAGCGGCGCGGCGTCGAACACGGTAACGCGGTTGCGGCCGTCGTGCTTGGCCAGGTAGAGCGCGAGGTCGGCGCTCTGCGTCAGTTCCTCGCTGGTGTGGCCGTGATTCGGATAGGCCGCGACGCCTAGCGAAATGGTCGTCTGCAGCGACAACTCGCCGTGGCGAACGGCGAGTTCGGCGAAGCGCCGCCGCCAGCCTTCGGCGCGCTCGCGCGCCGCTTCCAGCGAGATGTGGGGCAGCAGGATCAGGAACTCCTCACCGCCGTAGCGGCAGGCCACGTCCTCGGCGCGGGTGTCCTCGCGCAGCAGCGCACCCAGCGCGATCAGCACCTGGTCGCCGGCCGGATGGCCGTAGGTGTCGTTGAGCCGCTTGAAGCGGTCGACGTCGATCATCACCAGCGCCAGCGAATGGCCTTCGCGCTTGGCCCGCGCGATTTCGCGCTCAAGCGTCTCGTCGAGATAGCGCCGGTTGTAGAGGCCGGTGAGGCCGTCGCGCACCGCCATCTCCTCGAGCTTGGCATGCAGCGAGACGATCTCGTGCAACTGCCTCTGCAGCTGCTCGTTGGCGTCGCGCAGGGCGGCCTCGGCAGCCTTTCTCGCCGTGATGTCCCGGCTGATGCCGAAGAAGCCCTTGATGGTGCCGTGCTCGTCGCGCATGGCCGTCGACTTGATCTCCGCCCAGACGGTGCTGCCGTCCTTGCATAGCAGTTCAAGCTCGAACTGGGTGGTCGGCGGCGCTTCACCCTTGCCTTCCGCGGCCATGCGATCGGCATGCAGGCGCAGCGCCGTGGCCTGCGAGTCCGGCGTCAGCTGCTTGGCGAGCGGATGCCCGACGACCTCTTCGCGGGGAAAGCCGCGCAGCTTCTCGTCCGCCTCGTTGACGTAGGTGAAGACCAGGTTGGCGTCCGCCTGCCAGACGATGTCGGCGGTGTTCTCGGCCAGCAGCCGGTAGCGTTCCTCGCTGGCGCGCAGCGCCGCCTCGGCCGTCCTGCGCTCGGTGACGTCTTCGGAGAAGACCGCGACGCGGTCCACTTCGTCGCGGTCGCCGGTGACCGGAACGATCGTGTTGTGGAGCTGGCGGCCGTCGCGCTCGTCGTCGAAGACCACGACCCGGCGCCCCTGCGCGGACTCGTCGACCGCGCGGCGGCGCCCGGCGCGCGTCGCCTCTGCCGACAGCTCGTAGATGTTGCGGCCGAGGACGTCGGCCGGCGTGCCGCCGAAGCGCGCCGCGCCGCCGCGGTTGATGGAGAGAATGGTGCCGTCGCGCTTGAGCAGCGCCGCGAAGTTCTGCGTGGCGTCGAGGAGGGCGCTCATGTTCTTGCGCGTGCCCTCGAGTTCGCGCTCGGTGGCGGCGCGCTCGCCCATCTCGCGCGCGAGACGCGCATTGAGGCGCGCAAAGCGCAGCGCAACGGCGAAGGCTGCGAGCAGGACGGCGGCCGCCGCAAGGAAGGTTGGCAGCACCCAAACAGGCAGCGGGCGGGGCCCGGGCGACCAGATCAGGCCGTCGATCGACGATTCGGGCGGCAGCATGCCCAGCTCGGCGTAGGTGTCGGCGATGTGCTGCCAGCGGCCGGGCAGCATGTGGCCGATATCCACCAGGTCCGTCTGCATCAGGCGCGCCATCTCGCGCGCCTCGAACAGCAGGTGGGCGCGGGAGTGCCGCCGGCTGTACTTGGCGAGAATCAGGTCGGCAATCTCCTCGGGATGCTCCATGGCGTAGCGCCAGCCGCGCAGCGACGCCTCGCGGAACGCCGCCACCCGCTCGGGGCGTGAGCGCACCTGGGCGTCGGTGGTGAACAGGGTGTCGCCGTAGAAATCGATGCCGCTCGATCGCGGCGAGAAGGCGTTGTAGGGAAACCTCGCCTGCTGCAGCGCGAACGGCTCGTCGGTGGAGTAGCCGGACATCGCCTCGGCGCGGCCGGCCACGAGATCGCCGACGTCGAAGCTGTGCGGCACGGCGCGATAGGAAGCGACGCCCTCGCGGTTGAGGTAGGCGTACAGCTCGGTCTCGTGCGGCATCAGCATGACGCGCTTGCCGGCCAGATCCTGCACGGTCTCGATGCGGCCGTCCTTGCGCGTCAGCAGCACCAGCGGCGAATGCTGGAGTATTGCCGCGAGCGCGACCACCGGCTCGCCCTTGGCGCGGCGTAGCGCCAGTTCCGAGGCGCCGACGCCGAAGGCCGCCTGGCCCTTGAGCACGACGTCGATCGGATCCGCTTTCTCGTCGGCCTCCAGCAGCCGCACCTCGAAGCCGGCATCGCGGTAATAGCCCTGCTCGATGGCCGCGTAGTAACCAGCGAACTGGAACTGATGCTTCCAGTTGAGCTGCAGGGCGACCTTCTCCAATGCCGCGGCCGGCAGGGCAATCAGGGCCAGCAAGAGGGCAAGGAGGCAGCGCTTCACGAGGAGGGCCTTTCGGCTGCGGCGAAACGGAAGTGTGCGGCATGGCGGCTGCCGCAGGTCGGGAAACGCATGGTCGGGGTTTCTACTGTCGGACCGCGCGATTATCTCAGACTAACCCTAGTTCGTTGAGCCGCATTTTCAACGCCTCGCCGCTCGTGAAGCGGTGGGCGGCGAAGCCGAGGGCGGCTGCCGCATCCACGTTGACCGGGTTGTCGTCGATGAACAGCGTGCGTTCCGGCACCACGCCGTGGCGCGTGCACAGCAGCCGGAAGATCGCCGGATCGGGCTTGATGACGCCTTCTTCGCCGGAGATGACCATGCCCCTGAAGTGCCGCAGGAAGGCGAAGCGCCGTCGGGCGATCGGAAACAGCTCCGCCGACCAGTTGCTGAGCGCGTAGAGCGGCACGCCGCGGGCGGACAGCGACTCGAGCAGGGCCACGCTGTCCTCGATGGGGCCGGCCAGCATCTCCTCCCAGCGCCCGTAGTAGGCGGCGATCAGCGCGGCGTGGCCGGGGAACCGGGCGATGCGCTCGGCGGTGCCCTCGGCCAGGGGCCGGCCCGCATCCTGCTGCTCGTTCCACGACTGCGGGCATATCTCGGCGAGGAAATGCCGTCGCTCGCCCTCGTCCGGGATCAGGCCGCGGTAGAGGTGGTGCGGATTCCAGTCGACCAGGACGCCGCCGAGATCGAAGACGACGGCGTCGATCACAACTTGCGACGCATGCATTCGAGGTAGGCCTCGCCATCGGGCGGGCGCCGGTCGCGCTGCGCCCGCCAGAGGGTTTCGCCGAGGCAGTCGAGCACGTCGTGCAGCGCCGCGTGGCGGTCGCCATGGCGGGCGGCGAGCGCATCGCAGGCGGCGCGGATGCCCGGCGGCTGGTCGATCTGCAGCTGCTCGGCGATCGCCAGGTGCAGCGACAGATGGAGGAACGGATTGGCCTCGCCGTCCTCGGGCGTCCAGTCGCGGGCGAGCGCCGCGTCGCCGCTCTCGAGCAGCGGCTGGTACTCGGGATGCAGGGCGACGATGTCCGCGGCCAGGGTCTCGAGCGGCGTCGCCGGCAGCTTCTCGCGCCGCTTGCGCCAGGCCTCGATGAGGAAGCGGCGTGCTTCGTCGCGGCTAGGATTGAACATCTTGGGTCTTCTCCGGGTATTCGCAAAGCTTGCGGATCGGGCAGCGCGGACAGTCCGGCCGGCGCGCCGTGCAGACGTAGCGGCCATGCAGGATGAGCCAGTGGTGCGCATGCTGGAGGTAGTCGGGCGGCACGGTCGCGAGCAGCGCGCGCTCCACCGCCGCCTCGTCCTTTCCCTTCGCGAGGCCAGTGCGGTTGGCGACGCGAAAGACATGCGTGTCGACCGCGATGGTCGGCTCGTGGAAGGCGATGTTGAGCACCACATTGGCGGTCTTGCGGCCGACGCCGGGCAGCGCCTCGAGCGCGGCGCGGCCGTGCGGGACCTCGCCGCCATGGCGCTCGATGAGCAGCCGCGACAGTGCCGCGACGTTCTTCGCCTTGGTCCGATAGAGACCGATGCTGCGGATGTAGGGCAGCAGTCCTTCCTCGCCGAGCGCGGCGATCGCCGCGGGCGTCGGCGCGTCGCGGAACAGCGCGCGCGTCGCCAGATTGACGCTCTTGTCGGTGGCTTGCGCGGACAGCACGACGGCAACCAGCAGCTGGAAGGGCGTGGCGTAGTCGAGTTCGGTGACCGGATGCGGATTCGCCTCGGCCAGCCGGGCGAACAGCGTGCGGACATTCTTCGGCGTCATGGCGCGAGTGTAGCCGAAGCGCTTCGCCATCCGCAGGGCGTGAGCTATGATCTCGGGAAACAAGGAAAGGCGCCCGGCAACCCGCGCCTCGGAGTTCGCTTGCAATGGCCCCCAATCCACCTGATCGTCTCGGCGAGCTGCTCGACGGCCTGCAGGCCGCGTTCGACGAGTTCCTGGCGTACGGCGGCGACAGTGCCGCCCGCCGCGCCTC
>DASVZI010000017.1:0-2273 GCA_036391735.1 Rhodocyclaceae bacterium | reverse complement strand
GCCAAGCGCGGCAAGAGCGTGCAGGAAATCCTGGAGTAAGCGATGGCCGACAAGAAGATCAAGGTGACGCTGGTCAAGAGCGTCATCGGCACCAAGCAGGACCACCGCGCCACGGTGCGCGGCCTGGGTCTGCGCAAGCTGAACAGCAGCGCCATGCTGGAAGACACCCCGGCGGTGCGCGGCATGATCCACAAGGTCGCCTATCTCGTGAAGGTCGAGGGCTGATATGGAACTGAACAACATTAAACCGGGCGCCGGCGCCCGCAAGGTCGCCCGCCGCGTTGGTCGCGGCATCGGCAGCGGCCTGGGCAAGACGGCCGGTCGCGGCCACAAGGGCCAGAAGTCCCGTGCCGGCGGCTTCCACAAGGTCGGTTTCGAAGGCGGCCAGATGCCGCTGCAGCGTCGCCTGCCGAAGCGCGGCTTCGTCTCGCTGACCGCCGCGAAGAACGTCGAAGTGCGCCTGTCGGATCTCGAGAAGCTGCCGGTCGGCGACGTCGACCTGCTGACGCTCAAGCAAGCTGGCGTGGTGCCCGCCGAGGCCCTGTCCGCGAAGGTCATCCTCTCCGGCAAGCTGACCAAGAAGATCGCCCTCAAGGGCGTCGGCGCCACCAAGGGTGCCAAGGCCGCCATCGAAGCGGCGGGCGGCTCGGTCGCGGAAATCGCCGCGGCGCAATAAGGGAATAGCGGAGAAGCAACGTGGCCACCGCGATGGAACAAGCGCAAGCACTCGGCAAGACCGGCAAGTTCGGCGACCTTTGGCGCCGGCTGTGGTTCCTGCTGGGTGCCCTGGTCGTCTATCGGGTCGGGGCGCACATCCCCGTGCCCGGCATCGACCCGGTGCGGCTGGCCGAGCTCTTCCAGAGCCAGCAGGGCGGCATCCTCGGCATCTTCAACCTGTTCTCGGGCGGCGCGCTGTCGCGCTTCACCATCTTCGCGCTGGGCATCATGCCCTACATCTCGTCGTCGATCATCATGCAGCTGATGACGATCGCCATCCCGAGCTTGGAGCAGCTGAAGAAGGAAGGCGAAGCCGGACGCCGCAAGATCACCCAGTACACGCGCTACGGCACGGTCGGCCTGGCCCTGTTCCAGGGCCTGGGCATCGCCATCGCGCTGGAGTCGCAGGCCGGGCTGGTGCTCGATCCGGGCTTCATGTTCCGGCTCACCACCGTGACCACGCTGGTCACCGGCACCATGTTCCTGATGTGGCTGGGCGAGCAGATCACCGAGCGCGGTCTGGGCAACGGCATCTCCATCATCATCTTCGCCGGTATCGCGGCGGGCCTGCCGAACGCCCTCGGCGGCCTGTTCGAGCTGGTGCGCACCGGCGCCATGCATCCTCTCACCGCGCTGTTCATCTGCGCGCTGGTGGTTGCGGTTACCGGCTTCGTGGTGTTCGTCGAGCGCGGCCAGCGCAAGATCCTAGTCAACTACGCCAAGCGCCAGGTCGGCAACAAGATCTATGGCGGCCAGAGCTCGCACCTGCCGCTCAAGCTGAACATGTCGGGCGTGATCCCCCCGATCTTCGCGTCGTCGATCATCCTGTTCCCGGCCACCGTCGCCGGCTGGTTCGGTTCGTCGGAAGGCATGCGCTGGCTGAAGGACATCGCCAGCACGCTGTCGCCCGGGCAGCCGATCTACGTGATCCTCTACGCCTCGGCGATCGTGTTCTTCTGCTTCTTCTACACCGCGCTGGTCTTCAACTCGAAGGAGACGGCCGACAACCTGAAGAAGAGCGGCGCCTTCGTCCCGGGCATCCGTCCGGGCGAGCAGACGTCGCGCTACATCGACAAGATCCTTATGCGCCTGACGCTGGCCGGCGCGTTGTACGTTACCGTCGTCTGTCTGCTGCCGGAGTTCCTGATCCTCAAGTGGAACGTCCCGTTCTACTTTGGCGGCACCAGTCTGCTGATCATCGTGGTTGTCACGATGGACTTCATGGCGCAGGTTCAGGCCTACGTCATGTCCCATCAATACGAGAGCCTCTTGAAGAAAGCCAATTTCAAGGGCGCCGGTTTCCCGATGCGTTAATTAGGGAATTATGTCGAAGGAAGACGTTATCGAAATGCAGGGGGAGGTGATGGAGAACCTTCCCAACGCAATGTTCAGGGTCAAGTTGGAAAACGGGCATGTCGTGCTCGGCCACATTTCCGGCAAGATGCGCATGCACTACATCCGCATCCTGCCCGGCGACAAGGTGACCGTGCAGCTGACGCCATACGATTTGACCAAGGGCCGCATCGTCTTTCGCGCAAAGTAAGGTTTCTCCGGAG
>DASVZI010000016.1:0-7012 GCA_036391735.1 Rhodocyclaceae bacterium | reverse complement strand
GAGCGCCGCACGGTGGCGCCGCTGATGACGTTGCCGCCGGACACCATCGAATCGATCGCCTGGCCGCGCCGGTCGTCGTCGTCGAACACGAACTTGGCCGGCGGCAGCTGCTCCTGGTAGGTCCAGATCGGCCATTCCTCGTCGTAGAGGTTGAGCTCCGGCGTCACCTTGGTCAGCTCCATGTTGGCCTCCCAGTAGGCGTCGATGGTCCCGACGTCGCGCCAGTACGGGATGGCGGAGTCATTCATGCCGACGCAGCTGTCGCCGAAGTTGTGCGCGTAGGCGCGGTAGTTCCTCACCGCGTGCGGGATGATGTTCTTGCCGAAGTCGTGGTCGGACTTGGCGTCGTCGCGGTCGCGGCAGAGCATCTCGAACAGGAAGCCGGCATTGAAGATGTAGACGCCCATGCTGGCCAGCGAGCGGTCGGTCAGCCCGGGAATCGTGGGGGGGTCCTTCGGCTTCTCGATGAAGTCGACGATGCGGTGGGTCTCGTCGACCTTCATGACGCCGAAGGCGCTGGCGTCCTTGCGCGGCACGTCGAGGCAGGCGATGGTGACGTCGGCCTGCTGCTGCACGTGCTGCGCCAGCATGCGGCCGTAATCCATCTTGTAGATGTGGTCGCCCGACAGCACCAGCACGTAGCGCGGCTTGTGGCGGCGGATGACGTCCAGATTCTGGTAGACCGCGTCGGCGGTGCCGAGATACCAGTCGTTGCCGACCTGCTGCTGCGCCGGCAGGAGTTCGATGAATTCGGCGAAGCGGCCGTCGAGGAAGCTCCAGCCGCGCTGCAGGTGATGGATCAGGCTCTGCGCCTTGTACTGCGTCGCGACGCCGATGCGGCGGATGCCGGAATTCACGCAATTCGAGAGCGTGAAATCGATGATGCGGAACTTGCCGCCGAAGGGCACCGCCGGCTTCGAGCGCCAGTCGGTCAGTTGCATCAGTCGGCTGCCGCGGCCGCCGGCCAGCACGATGGCGAAGGTCGCCCGCGTAAGGTGGCTGACGAAACGGCCGTAAGTCTCGGCAGGGTCATTGAGATGCAACTCTTGCTGCATAGGCTTGTCCTCCATCGCTACAATAACGTCAAACCGAAGAAAGTGCACGCATGCAAACGGCCTCGGATCACGACCTCTACCTTTTCGGGCAGGGCACCAACTATCAATCCTACCGATTGCTCGGCGCACATCCAGTCGACGACGCCGTGGTCTTTCGCGTGTGGGCGCCGAATGCCGATCAGGTCGCGGTAATCGGCGACTTCAACGGATGGGACGGTCGCGCGAACCGCATGCGCTGTCTGGGCAGTTCCGGCGTCTGGGAGGCGCGCGTCGCGGGCATCGGCGCGGGCAGCCTCTACAAGTTCGAGATCCGCAATCGCGACAGCGGACATCTGCTCATCAAGGCCGATCCCTACGCGCGCGCCGCCGAACTGCGGCCGTCCACCGCGTCCGTGGTCGCCGCGCCTTCGGCCTACGCTTGGAAAGACCGCGCCTGGATGGCGCAGCGCGCGGAGCGCGACTGGCTGCATGCGCCGATGAGCGTCTACGAAGTGCACGCCGGCTCGTGGATGCGTCATGCCGACGGCGGCTTCTACAACTACCGCGAACTCGCCGATCGCCTGGTGCCCTATGTCGTCGACATGGGCTACACGCACATCGAATTCATGCCGCTGATGGAGCATCCGCTCGACGAGTCGTGGGGCTACCAGTGCACCGGCTACTTCGCGCCGACGCGCCGCCACGGCTCCGCCGACGACCTCAAGTTCCTCATCGATCGCTGCCATGCGGCCGGCATCGGCGTCATCCTCGACTGGGTGCCGGGGCATTTCCCGCAGGACGCCTGGGCGCTCGCCAGCTTCGACGGCACCGCGCTCTACGAGCATGCCGATCCCCGGCTCGGCTACCACCCCGACTGGGGTACCTACGTGTTCAACTTCGGCCGCAACGAGGTCAAGTCCTTCCTGATGTCCTCGGCGCACTACTGGCTCTCGGAGTTCCACGCCGACGGCCTGCGCGTCGACGCGGTGGCCTCGATGCTCTATCTCGACTACTCCCGCCGCGCCGGCGAGTGGCTGCCCAACCGCTATGGCGGGCGGGAGAACATCGAGGCGATCGACTTCCTGCGCGAGATGAACACCATGGTGCATCGCGACTTTCCCGGCGCGCTGACCGCGGCCGAGGAGTCGACGGCATGGCCGATGGTTTCGCGCCCCGTTTACGTCGGCGGTCTCGGCTTCTCGATGAAGTGGAACATGGGCTGGATGAACGACACGCTGTCGTACATGAGCCAGGACCCGGTGCACCGGCGCTACCATCACGACAAGCTGACCTTCGGCCAGCTCTACGCCTACACCGAGAACTTCGTGCTGCCGTTCTCGCACGACGAGGTGGTGCACGGCAAGGGCTCGCTGGTCGGCAAGATGCCAGGCGACGAATGGCAGCGCTTCGCCAACCTGCGGCTGCTGCTCACCTACCAGGCCACCACGCCGGGCAAGAAGCTGTCCTTCATGGGCAACGAGATCGGCCAGACCAGCGAATGGCGCAGCGACCGGGAACTGCCCTGGGACCTGCTGCAATGGCCGCCGCATCTCGGCGTGCAATCGATGGTGCGCGACCTCAACCGGCTCTGCGCGAACGTGCCCGCACTGCACGACCAGGACTTCGAAGGGACCGGTTTTTCGTGGATCGATTGTCATGACGCCGATCAGTCGGTGTTGGCCTGGCTGCGCTTCGCCCGCGACGGCAGCTTCGTCGCGGTGGTCCTCAACTTCACGCCGGTGCCGCGGCCCGGCTACCGCATCGGTCTGCCGCGCGCCGGCTGGTACCGCGAAATCTTCAACAGCGATTCCCGCTATTACGCCGGCAGCGACATGGGCAACGGCGCCGGACTGCTCGCCGAAGCCGACACCTGGATGGGTTACCCGGCTTCCCTGACGCTCACGCTGCCGCCGCTGGCGGGCGTGGTGCTCGCAGTTACGGATTGAGCAGTCCTTCTGCCAGCAGCCGGTCGATCTCGGCCTCGGCGGCGGCCCAGTCGGCGAGTTCGCGCCCCGGCGTGAAGCCGTGGCGCTCGGCGATGAAATAGGCGGCGACCTCGACGTAGTTGCGCCGCTGCTCGGCCGGAATGTCCGTCTTCCTTCCCGGCGGGTCCTTCTTCGGCGGGTCCTTCCTGGAAACGGGCGCGGCGGCCTTCTTGGCCGGCGCGGCTTCCTTGGCAGCCGTCTTCGCCGGCGCCTTCGCGGCTGCCGGCTTTGCACTCTTCGCCGCCGGGGCCTTCGCTGATGTGCTCTTGGCTGCTGCCGGTTTCGGCGTGCTCTTCGCGCTGGTCTTCGGGGTCGCCATGGCAGGAGTCCTCCTCTTATATCGCTGAAAAGTTATAACCCCAACATATGGCAGCTTAATTGCAAGGTCAAGGCGACTTGCGGCTGCGCTGCGGCATTCCGCCGTACGGCGTTAGTCAGGGTTCGAGCATGCCCGCGCCGATCAGCGCCGCACCCTTGAGTCCGAGCTCGGCGTCGGTCACGACGTGGACAGGCATGCGCGCCGCGAGTGCCGCATGGGCGGCCTTGTCGCGGAAGGTTCGGATGAACAGGCCCGACTGCATGAGGGGCAGTATCTTCGCCGCGATGCCGCCGGCCAGGAAAACGCCGCCGCGCGCCATGACGGCCAGCGCCATGTCGCTCGCATAGGCGCCGTAGGCGGCCAGGAAGCAGTCCACCGAGCGCCGCGCGACGGCATCGCCGGCCAACGCTCGCTCCGCGATCGTTGCCGGCTCGGCCTCCTCGCCCGCCAGCACGCGATGGATCGCGGCGAGGCCCGGACCGGAGACGACGCGCTCGGTGGTGACCCGGCCGTGGATCTTGCGCAGGGCGGCCAGCACACGGCCCTGGTCGTCGTCCTGCGGCGAGAAGCCGACATGGCCGCCTTCGCCGGGAATCACGCGGAAGCGTCCTTCGTGCGGCACCAGGATCGCCATGCCGAGCCCCGTTCCGGCGCCGACCACCAGGCGCACGCCGTCGTCGCGCGGCTCACCGGCCTGCAGCGTGACGAGGTCGCCGGGCGCCACCGCGACGATGCCGGCGGCGGCCGCCTCGAAGTCGTTCGCCAGGTGGCAGGTGGGCAGGCCGAAGACGGCGCCGCAGGCGGCGGCATCGACAGTCCAGGGCAGGTTGGTGATCTTAGCCGAGCGCGCGCCGTCTTCCACCGGGCCCGCCAGCGCGAGGCAGGCGCCGGTCGCCGTGCCCGCGTGCGCTGCCACGTCGTTGCGGAAGCGCAGGAACAGCTCATCGAAGCTCGCGAAGTCGGCGCACTCGTAGCGCTGGAAATGCACCAGCCGGGGGAAGCCGTTCTCGACCTCGGCAATGCCCAGGAGGGCCTTGGTTCCACCGACGTCGCCGCAGACGATCATGATCGCGTCTACACGGCTACCGGCGCCGCGATGTGCGGATGGGGATCATAGCCCTCGAGCTCGAAGTCCTCGAAGCCGAAGGCGAAGATCTCCTTGACCGCGGGGTTGATGCGCATGCGCGGCAAGGCGCGCGGCTCGCGGGAGAGCTGCAGGCGCGCTTGTTCGAGATGGTTCGAGTAGAGGTGGGCGTCGCCGAAGGTGTGCACGAACTCGCCCGGTTCGAGCCCGACCACCTGCGCGACCATCATGGTGAGCAGCGCGTAGGAAGCGACGTTGAAGGGCACGCCGAGGAAGATGTCGGCGCTGCGCTGGTAGAGCTGGCAGGAGAGCTTGCCGTTGGCGACGTAGAACTGGAACAGCGCGTGGCAGGGCGGCAGCTTCATCTTCGGCACGTCGGCTGGATTCCAGGCCGAGACCATGTGGCGCCGCGAATCGGGGTTCTTCTTGAGCCCATCGATCAGTTCCGCGATCTGGTCGACCTCGCCGCCGTCGGCCTTCGGCCAGTGGCGCCACTGGTGGCCGTAGACGGGGCCCAGATTGCCTTCGGCGTCGGCCCACTCGTCCCAGATGCGCACACCGTGGTCCTTGAGATAGCGGACGTTGGTGTCGCCGCGAAGGAACCACAGCAGCTCGTAGACGATCGAGCGCAGGTGCAGCTTCTTGGTGGTCAGCACGGGGAAGCCCTGGCCGAGGTCGAAGCGCATCTGCCAGCCGAACACCGAGCGGGTGCCGGTGCCGGTACGGTCCGACTTGTCGTGCCCGTTCTCGAGCACGTGCCGCATCAGGTCGAGATATTGGCGCACGGGAATTGACTCATATAATCGGTCAACCATTCTAAAGGATAGAACACATGCTGCCTCAGGTGAGGTGCCGACGCGGCCCGTTCGGCGCGGCGCTCGGCAAGCATCCGCATCTTCTGTTCCTGCTGCGCGCGGGCGACCGGCTGCCCGCCGAGCTGCCCGACCGCGACCTGTGGCGAGCGGTGCTCAAGCGCCGCGAGGCCGACATCAAGGACCTCGCGAAGACGCCGCAGACGCTCGATCTGCCGGACGGCCGGCGTGCCGCTTGCGTGATGGTGGACGCCAAGGCCACGCGCTTCGACCGGCTGACCGCGCTGCGCAAGGCGGTGACGGCGCTGCTCGAGGAATCCCCTTCGACACTCGCCGTGATCGACCTGGGCGCCGGCCGCGACGCGGCGCTCGACGCCATCTACGTCGCCTGCGTCAACGGCGTGCCGCTGCCCGCGAGGAAGAAGAAGCCCGCCAAGGCGTTGGGCAAAGTCGAGCTGTTCGCGTCGGATGTGGACGACGCCGAGCTCGCGCCCGTGCTGGCGCTGGCCGGCGCCAACCACCTGGTGCGCGAACTCACCATGCTGCCGCCGAACGAGCTGACGCCCGCCAGCTACCGGCAGCGCGTGCGCCAGCTTGCCAAGGCGCAGGGCTGGAAGATCGCCGAACACGACTTCCGCCAATTGAAGAAGATGGGCGCCGGTGCCTTCTGCGCGGTCGCCCAGGGCTCCAACCACGAGGACGCGGCCATCGTGCACCTCGCCTACCGGCCGCGCGGCGCCAAGCGCCGCATCGCGCTGGTCGGCAAGGGCATCTGCTTCGACACCGGCGGCCACAACCTCAAGTCCGCGCGCTACATGCAGGGCATGCACGAGGACATGAACGGCTCGGCGGTGGTGCTCGGGCTCCTGCAGTTCCTCACCGAGACGAAGCAGCCCATCGCCGTCGACGCCTGGCTGGCGATCGCCCACAACCACCTCTCGCCCGGCGCCTACAAGCAGAACGACATCATCACGGCGCTCGACGGCACCACCATCGAGATCGTGCACACCGATGCCGAGGGGCGCATGGTGCTGGCCGACACCTTGACGCTGGCATCGCGGGAGAAGCCGGAGCTGATCGTCGACTACGCGACGCTGACCGGCAGCATGATGACGGCGCTCGGCAACCGCTACTGCGGCATCTTCGCGACCAGCGACATGCTGGCGGTCCATGCCATCGGTGCCGGCCGTGCCAGCGGCGAGCGCGTGGCGAGCTTTCCCATGGACGCCGACTACGAAGAAGGCGACTCGGCCCTGGAGTCGAAGGTTGCCGACATCAAGCAGTGCTCGGTGTCCGGCGACGCCGACCATATCCTGGCGGCGCGCTTCCTCAAGCGATTCACCGGCGAGCTGCCGTGGGTGCATGTCGATCTGTCGGCGGTGTCGTGCCCGGGTGGGTTGGGCGGCGTGGCTTCCGACCTCACTGGGTTTGGGGTGGCATGGGGGGCGGAGTTTCTGAAGCGCTGGGTGGAAGTCCAAGGCTGACGGGCTCGCGACTGCCGCGGGCGACGCGTGGTCGCCGACGCTTCGTGTCCCCCGTCGGCCGCTGACGCGGCCTCCTCCTCCTTTACCTACGCGTCGACGACCACCCGCCACCCGCGGCTTGATGCGTTCCCGAGCCGGGATCAAGCGCTGCACTCAGGCCGGTGGGGTGCCCTGCTGCGCGCAGGTAAAGGAGGAGGCGGACGCCTTATCGCTCTTGTCCGCCGGGGGACACGGAGCGCGGCAGGGCACCTCGTCGGCCCCCGCACCGCACCCACAAAACTCTAGTGGTGATGA
>DASVZI010000015.1:0-2641 GCA_036391735.1 Rhodocyclaceae bacterium | reverse complement strand
GAGGAGGCCCGGGCCTTTGCCTCATCCGGGCCGGGGGACACGAAGCGTCGGCACTCCCCCGTCGCCCTCGGCGGGTCGCCAGCCGGCTACTGCACCGGAACGCGCTCCGTCGTTCTCGGCAGCGGTCGCAAGCCAATGCGCTCACCGCCACGCGGAGCAACTGAAATGGAATTCCGCCAGTTCATTTCCATCCTTCCCGCCTTCGAGGGCCTCACCAACGAGGAACTCGACGCCCTGCTGCAGGTGCTCCATTACGAACCCCACATCGACGGCCACGCCTTCTTCACCCAGGGCGGACCGCAAGCCGGCATGTACGTGCTGCTCGACGGCGGCGTGCGCGTCTCGCACTACGACGATGCGGGCACGGCGGTCGACACGCAGGAGTTGCGCAGCGGGGATGTGTTCGGGCTGCTCGGCCTGGTGGAAGACATGCCGGCGACGGCCACGGCGAAGGCGGTCGGCCCGACCGGCGTGGTGACGCTCAACCGCGAGGGCTTCCTGTGGCTGGGCGCCGCTGCCCCGGCGCTGGCGCAGCGGCTCGAGTACATGGTCGCCGTGCAGCTTGCGCGCGAGCTGCAACTGCGCAACCGCCTGATCCGCGCCCGCCTGCGCGGCGAAGCCGCCGCCACGGCCTGAAAAAGACGAAGCCCGCCGAAGCGGGCCTCGTGTCGTTGCGCGACCTGGACTTCAGGCCATCAGCGCCACCAGCACCTCGTCGAGCATCTTCTTGGCGTCGCCGAACAGCATCCGGTTGTTCTCCTTGTAGAACAGCGGATTGTCGACGCCGGCGTAGCCGGAGGCCATCGAGCGCTTCATGACGATCGAGGTCTTCGCCTTCCAGACTTCGAGCACCGGCATGCCTGCGATCGGGCTGGTCGGATCTTCCTGGGCGGCCGGGTTCACGATGTCGTTGGCGCCGATCACCATGGCGACGTCGGTATCCGGGAAGTCCTCGTTGATCTCGTCCATCTCCATCACGATGTCGTACGGCACCTTCGCCTCGGCCAGCAGCACGTTCATGTGGCCGGGCATGCGGCCCGCCACCGGATGGATGCCGAAGCGCACGTTGACGCCCTTCTGCCGCAGGTGCTGGGTGATTTCGTACACCACGTGCTGAGCCTGGGCCACCGCCATGCCGTAGCCCGGCACGATGATGACGTTCTTCGATTCCTTCAGCAGTTCCGCGGTTTCCTGCGCGCTGACGGCCACCACTTCGCCCTGCGGCTGTTCGGCGCCGCCCTTCGCCGCGGGAGCGCCGCCGCCGGTGCCGAAGCCGCCGGCGATCACGCTGATGAAGTTGCGGTTCATCGCGCGGCACATGATGTACGACAGGATCGCGCCCGAGGAGCCGACCAATGCGCCAACGACGATCAAGAGGTCGTTGTTGAGCATGAAGCCGGTAGCGGAGGCCGCCCATCCCGAGTAGCTGTTGAGCATCGACACCACCACCGGCATGTCGGCGCCGCCGATCGCCATCACCATGTGGATGCCGAACAGCAGCGCGATCACCGTCATGACGATCAGCGGCAGCATGCCGGCGGACACCGTTTCGGCATGGATGAAGGCGCCGCCGAACCAGATCACCACCAGCAGGCCGATCAGGTTGATGAAGTGGCGTCCCGGCAGCAGCATCGGCTTGCCGCCGATCTTGCCTGAGAGCTTGCCGAAGGCGATGATCGAGCCGGAGAAAGTCACCGCGCCGATCAGGATGCCGACGTAGATCTCGACCTCGTGGATGGTCTTCTCGGCGCCCACCATCTCGATCGAGGGATCGATGTAGTTGGCGAAGCCGACCAGGCACGCCGCCAGACCGACCAGACTGTGCATCAGCGCGACCAGTTCGGGCATCTGCGTCATCTTGACGACGCGTGCCGCGTAGAGCCCGATGGAGCCGCCCACCACCATGGCGCCGATGATCCAGCCGAAGCCGGCCGGCGTCACCCGCGGGCCGAACACCGTAGCCAGCACGGCGATGGCCATGCCGATCATGCCGTACACGTTGCCGCGGCGGGACGTCTCGGGGTTCGACAAGCCGCCGAGACTGAGGATGAAGAGGATGGTCGCTCCGATGTAGGAGACGGTAGCCAAGCTTGCAGTCATTTGTTCGTCTCCCTGATTACTTGCGGAACATGTCGAGCATGCGGCGCGTCACGGCGAAGCCGCCGAACATGTTGATCGCCGTCAGCGCGATGCCCAGGCCGGCGAGCCCCTGGATCAGCGCCTCGGGTCGCGACAGGCCTTCGCCCAGCGGCGGCGCGATCTGCACCAGCGCGCCGATGCAGATGATCGACGAGATGGCGTTCGTCACGCTCATCAGCGGCGTGTGCAGCGCGGGCGTCACGTTCCACACCACCATGTAGCCGACGAAGCAAGCCAGCACGAACACCGTGAAGTGCGCCAGGAAGGCCGTGGGCGCGCCCATGCCGATCAAGGCGAACAGCAAGGCGCCGACGCCGAACATCACCGCAACCTTGGTGACCGAAGCCGGCGCGCCCGCGCCGTGCCCGTGGGCGGGCGGCGGCGGCGGCATCGCCGCCTTGGGCGGCGGCGGCGGCGCCTGCTTGAGCGGCGGCGCCGGCCAGGTGACGGCGCCTTCCTTGATGACCGTCAGGCCGCGGATGGCATCGTCTTCCATGTTGAC
>DASVZI010000014.1:0-25082 GCA_036391735.1 Rhodocyclaceae bacterium | reverse complement strand
CTCGACCTTGGCGATGATCTGCGCATCGTGGCCGCGCTTCTTGTCCAGCCAGAACACGGCCGGCGTGTTCGACAGGCGGGCACGGGTGACGGCGAGCTTGACCCAGTCCTGGATCGGCGCGTCCTTGGTCTGGCAGCCGCGAAAGATGTCGCCCTGCTCGACCTGCCGCTCCAGCAGCACCTTGCCGGCGGCGTCGACGATGCGGATGACGCCGTTGCCCGGCGCCTCGAAGGTCTTGTCGTGCGAGCCGTATTCCTCGGCCTTCTGCGCCATCAGGCCGACGTTGGGCACCGAGCCCATGGTGGCCGGGTTGAGCGCGCCGTTCTTCTTGCAGTCCTCGACGGTGGCGGCGTAGACCTCGGCGTAGCAGCGATCGGGAATCATCGCCAGGGTGTCGTAGGGCTTGCCGTCTGCCCCCCACATCTTGCCGCCGTCGCGGATCATCGGCGGCATGGAGGCGTCGATGATGACGTCGGAGGGCACGTGCAGGTTGGTGATGCCCTTGTCGGAGTTCACCATCGCCAGTTGCGGGCGCGCCTTGTAGCAGGCGGCGATGTCCGCTTCGATTTCCTTGCGCTGCGCTTCAGGCAGGCCGGCGATCTTGGCGTACAGGTCGCCCAGGCCGTTGTTCGGATTGACGCCCAGTTCCTTGAAGGCCTTGGCGTGCTTTTCGAAGACGTCCTTGAAGAAGACGGAGACGGCGTGGCCGAACATGATCGGGTCGGAGACCTTCATCATGGTGGCCTTCAGGTGCAGCGACAGCAGCACGCCCTGGTTCTTGGCGTTCTCGATCTGCTCGGCGTAGAAGGCACGCAGCGCCTTGACGTTCATCACCGTGGCGTCGATCACCTCGCCCGCCTTGAGCGCCATCTTTTCCTTGAGCACCGTGGTCTTGCCGTCGGCGCCGACGAACTCGATGCGCGTGGTGGTCGCCTCAGGCACGGTCGTCGAGATTTCGCTGCCGTAGAAGTCGCCCGACTTCATGAACGCGACCGAGGTCTTCGAATCGGCGTTCCAGGCGCCCATCTTGTGCGGGTGCTTCTTGGCGTAGTTCTTCACCGACAGGGCGGCGCGGCGGTCGGAGTTGCCCTCGCGCAGCACCGGGTTCACCGCGCTGCCGAGCACCTTGCCGAAGCGGGCCTTGAGTTCCTTTTCGGCGTCGTTCTGCGGATTCTCGGGGAAGTCGGGGATGTCGTAGCCCTTGCCCTGCAGTTCCTTGATGGCCGCCTTCAGTTGGGGCACGGACGCGGAGACGTTGGGCAGCTTGATGATGTTGGCTTCGGGACGCAGCGTCAGCTCGCCCAGCCAGGTCAGTTCGTCGGCGATCTTCTGCTCGGGCTTCAACTTCTCGGGGAAGTTGGCGATGATGCGCCCGGCCAGAGAGATGTCCTTGGTCTCGACCTCGATCCCGGCGGCGCGGGTGAAAGCCTGCACGATCGGCAGCAGCGAATAGGTCGCCAGCGCCGGCGCTTCGTCGATCTTGGTCCAGTAAATCTTCGATGATGTCATTAGAACTTCCCCAATTTAGTGTGTAAGCGTCTGTTTTACATGCACCTTCAGGAAACGTAGGTGCATTGCGAAGCCGGCGTACGGGTGTCCATGTTCCGGCCGCGGTTGATATGGTCGTCGATTTCGCCCGCGCAGCCAACCATCCGGCCGAACAGGAAGGCCGTGAAGGCGGCGTTTTCCAGGGCGTCCTCGGACAGGTCGCCGGAGCGGTAGCGCGGCCACAGGAGCTTCAGCAGCAGCGCCGCGATGACGGCGTCGATATTCACGCAGAAGACGTTGGCGGTCACGCCGGAGTCGTAGAGGGCCTGCACCAGCGCGCTGTAGAAGTCGTGGAAGACGTTGGTCTCGCCGCGCTCCTTGAACAGCTGCGACAGGTAGACCTCGCGCGGGTCCTTGTTGACCAGTTGGTTCTTGAACACCGGGTGGTTGACGCCCGGGATGTTGCGCACGCCCTCGCCCACGCCCTTGCGCGCCTTCTTCTCGGCGCCGAAGGCCTCGGCGAACTTCATGCCCATCGCCTTGAGGTCGAGGCCGTGGTTGGCATCGCCGGCGTCCTTGAGCTTGGTGTCGCCGAACTGCTCGATGAGGAACTGGATGCCCTCGAAGCCGTTGCCGCCGTGGGCGAAGCCGGTATGCGTGAGGAAGCCGATCATGGCCTTGTTGATCTGCACGCGATCGGGAGTTTCCGGGCCGTCGGCCGAGACCGCGCCCTTGCAGCCCTGCGCCGAGATGGTGCCGACGCCGTTGGAGATGATGAGGCCCAGCAGCACCTGGAACGGGAACAGCTTCTCGGGCGTGGGCTTCTCGCCGAGCAGCGCCATGTAGGCGATCTCGGTGGCGGACCACTTGTTGACCAGGTCCTTCATCTGCACGCCGCAGAAGCTGTTGCCCTTGTGCTTGGTGCCGTCGACCGAGGCGCCGATGATGGTGGCGAACAGGCGCACGTACCACGGGAAATTGCGGGCGGTGGTGCGCGTGATCTTCTTCTTCATCAGCGCGCTCCAGCAGATCGTCGTGGTGATCGCGGCCAGCACGGCGTCGCCGGTGGGATTGTCGAGCCCGCGCACGAAGTCCACGAACACCGACTTGGCGTTGCGGGCCTTCAGGCCGGCCAGCAGCGTGACAGCCTTCGGATCGGTGTTCTTGCCCGTCAAGGCGGCCAACTGCTCGGCCGTCGGCTTGATCTTGGAGAGATCGAAGGCATCGTCGCCGTTGTGCAGGCCGGACTGGCCGAACAGCTCGATCAGCACCGAGGCGGCCTTGCGGGCGCCATCGACGCGCTTCGGGCCGATGGCCGCGCAGGCGGCGGACAGGACCGTGTTGGGGGCGTTGCCGGCTTCACGGGCGGCGTCCGCCAGCATGATGACGTTGTCCGGCAGGCTGACTTCCGCGGCCACGGCGGTGTTGAACAGCGCGTTGTCGTTTTCGTCGGAGATCTCGCGGATGATGGCCAGGCAGTAGTTCGACTCGAGCGAGTACTTGGCGGTGTCCAGGATGGAAACCCCGGAAACTCGCGTGACCTGCGACTTGGCGTCCATGATCGAGGAGCTGGAGCGGTCCTTCATGGATTCCCGCGGGAAGATCGCGCCGACCTGGCGGGACAGCTCGGCGATCTGCGTGCGGTAGGGCTCCATCGGCTCGACCAGCGGAATGTCGAGCTCGGGCGGTAGCGGCAGGCCCTGGTTGTCGCCGAACCACGGCTTCAGCGCGAGGTCGCCCTCGGGGTGGAAGTCGCGTTCGATGCCATTGAGCTTCATCACCGCGGTCAGCGCCTCGGGGATGTGGGCGATGTTGGTGACGACGGCGCCGGCTTGCGAGCACACCGGGTTCTCCGGCGTGTAGATGTCCTTGACGTTCAGGATGCGCTTGAACCAGTCCTCCTTGGCTTCGGCATTGTCGCCGGAGCCGCCCATGGCGCCGGCGTGGCCGACCGCGCGGGTGAGCTTGGACTTCCAGCGACCGACGACGCAGGCCACGACGGGCTTCTTGAACTCGAGGTTCTCCTCGTAGTAGCCGCCCGGCTCGATGTACATGACCGCGGCCTTGCTGCGCGAGTCGTTGTCGAAGGCATTGGCGAACTCGGCCGGCGCGAAGTGGATGTACACGTCCTTGCCGCTGGATATGCTGGTGGTGGTGCCCCAGCCGCCGGCGGTCAGGTAGGTCGCCATGGTGGTGGTGAAGTTGCCGGAGTTCGAGTAGATCGCCACCGAGCCCTTGCGCAGTGACTCTTCGGGCTTGTCGCCGCCGAGTGCGCCGCCGAGGCGGATGTGATTCCAGGAGTCGGCCAGGCCCAGGCAGTTGGCGCCGAAGATGTCCACGCCGCGCTGCTGCCCCATGGCGCGGATTTCGCGCGCATCGTGCACCGGCACCTTCTCGGTCAGGATGATGATCTTCTCGATGTCGCGGTTCACGCGCATCAATTCGAAGACGCCGTCGCGCACCGCGGAGGGCGGCAGGTACACCACGCCGACGTTGAACTTGTGGCCGGCGGCCATGCCCTCGCGGACGTTGTTATAGACCGGGATGTTGCCGATCGGCGTTTCCAACACGTCGCCCTGGCGTCCCGGCGAGGTGCCGAACACGACATTGCCGCCGGAGTAGGCGTGGCTCACCGGTGTGACGCCGCGCGACTCGTTGCCGAGGATGTTCAGCACGCAGACGCGGTCCTTGCAGGTGGCGATCTCGGCCAGCGAGTTGAGGCCGACGAAGTACTTGAATTTCTCGATAGGTTGATTGGTCATGGCGTTCCCCAGGTTTTCCGGCGCGTTCATGCCGCGCAACCGAGCTTCTTGGCCAGCATCTCGCGGCCGCCGGACTTCATCCAGCGGTCGGCCGCCTGCGCGTAGCGCACGACGTCGGTCATGGCCGAGTCGAAGGCGAAGATGCGATAGGGCAGGCCGATGGAGTCGCAGACGTCCTTGAAGGCCAACAGGCCGCGCGAGAGATTCGGGCCGCCGCGGCCGATGACGACATAGACCGGCGTCGGGCCATGCTCGGCGACGTATTCGCGCAGGGCATCCGCCATGGCGCGGAAGGTGACGAAGATGTCGGTGTTGTTGGCCTTGCCGCCGATGACGAACAGCACGTTGGACTGCTTGAGCCAGTGCTTCAGGCAAATGCGCATGACTTCGCGCATCTTCTCGTAGGGCGGGTTGCCGCCGAAGTCCGAGGAGATGATGGCGTCGTCGCCGAGGAACTCGGTGACCAGGGAGTTAGCGCCGCCGCCGAAGGTCGGCGCCAGGATGGTGCCCTTCTCGTTGATGACCGAGACGTCGGACTGCCCTTGGTAGGTGCGCAGCTGGTTGATCTCCTGCTCGAAGTCGGAATAGTCGACGGCGAACAGGTCGTTGGGCAGGTTGAGGCGCTTGACGCGCGGGTCGTCGCGGTCGAAGCCGCACTTGAAATCGCAGGCGACCGGCATCAGGCCGCCCTTGCCCGTCGGCATCATGCGGATCGGGTTGAGCTCCAGCGTTGTCATGCCGTTGTGGTGGAACAGGTCCCACAGCTTGGGCAGCTGCTGCGCCAGCGGAGAGATGATTTCCTTGGGCGCCTTGATGTCGGTCAGCGCATTGGTGATGACGAAGGACTTGAGACCCGTCAGCGCGTCGAAGGGGATCTCGGCGATCTGGTCCTTCGGCAGCTCCTCGATGTCCATGCCGCCGCGGTGGGTGATGGTCAGCGTCGGCGCGCGGTACCGGGTCGAATCGCTGATCGAGACGTACACCTCATGCTCGGCCTTGACGGCGCCCTCGAAGGTCACGCCCTGCGACTTGGCCGTCTGGTTGCCGTGCTTGTGCTCGACGAAGTAGAGGCGCTCCTTCTCCTTCAGCGCGGTCTTGAGGTCCTTGGCGCGGCCGAGCAGGCCGGCCTTGCCCTTCTTGCCGACGCCGCCGCGGAAGATCGGCTTGACGAACACCTCGCCGCACTTGTCGATCAGCGCCTTGATTTCATGATCGCTGGCTTCCGACCCCAGCACTTCCGAGGTCGGAAACTCGACCAGCTTCAACAGCTTCGCTCCGTAGAGCATTCCCGTAATATTCATTTTGTCTCCCCCAACCGGGTCCCCATTTATTGGTCAGTATTCCTGCGGCAAGTCCTTGAGCTGGGCCCAGGAGTAAACCGGGCCGTTCACGCAGACATAGTCCTTGCCGACGTTGCAGCGCCCGCACTTGCCGACGCCGCACTTCATCTTGTTCTCGATCGTGGTGTAGATCTGGTCGTCGGTGAAGCCGAGCTGCTGCAGGTTCTGGATCACGAACTTGATCATGATCGGCGGGCCGCAGACGATCGCCACGGTGTTCTTCGGGTCGGGCTTCTTGGCCAGCACGTTGGCCGGCACGAAGCCGACGAATTCCTTCCAGCCGTCCTCCGGCCGGTCCACCGAGAGGTGCACCGTGGCCTGGCCGCGCGCGCGCTCCAGGTCCTCGCGGTACATGATGTCCTTGGAGGAGCGTGCGCCGTAGAACACCGTGATGTCCTTGTAGTCGGCGCGCTTGGCGATGGCGGTCGTGACGATCGGCCAGACCGGCGCCAGGCCGACGCCGCCGCCGATGACGACGAGGTTCTTGCCCTTCCACTCGCTCATCGGGAACCTGTTGCCGTAGGGGCCACGGATGCCGACGATGTCGCCGACCTGCAGTTCGTGGAAGGCCTTGGTGACGCGGCCGACGCGCATGATCGAGAACTGCTTGTATTCCTTGGTCAGCGGCGACGACGCGATGGAGATCATCGATTCGCCGCGGCCGAAGATCGACAGCATCGCGCACTGGCCGACGTCGTGATCGAAGCCGTCGCCGTTCTCGAACTCGAGGCGGTAGGTCTTGATCGCGCGCTCGCCGCCGATCTCCTCCTTGATGTGGGCGATGCGGGCGAGCTTCGGCAGGTAGGTGTTGTCCTGGGCGTGGCTATGCGACATGTTCGGCAACCTTGTTCACGACGGCGACGATATCGATTCCCACCGGGCACTCGGAGACGCAGCGACCGCAGCCGGTGCATTGCAGCATCCCGAAGTTCTCGTGGAAATAGCGGAACTTGTGGCTCACGCGCTGGCGCAGGCGCGTGCCGAGGGTCTCGCGCGGGTTGTG
Source organism: Rhodocyclaceae bacterium (assembly GCA_036391735.1). Taxonomy (GTDB): domain Bacteria; phylum Pseudomonadota; class Gammaproteobacteria; order Burkholderiales; family Rhodocyclaceae; genus Nitricoxidireducens. The sequence goes on along the minus strand of DASVZI010000014.1, from coordinate 18,489 downwards.
CCCCGAGGTGTGCATGGTGAAGTCCGGGAACTGGCAGTTGTCCCAGGTGCGCACCCGCACGCCCTTGGGCGGCGACATGCTCGTCATCTCGTCGTTGATGTCGAAGCAGTGGCAGGTCGGGCAGAGGAAGGTGCAGATGCCGCAGCCGATGCAGGGCTTGGCCATCTCCTCCCACACCGGCGACTCGAAGCCGGCCTTGAGCGCCGCCGGCGCGCCGGCGGCGTCCTTCACGGCGCGCTGCGGCGCCGCGAGGGCTTCGGCGTGCGTCTTGTCGAGCTGCTTCTTGTCGGCCGCCGCCATCTTGGCGAACAGCTTGTCGGCGGCACCGATCAGGGCTTCGCCCGTCGGCGTGACGGCCTGCACCGCGTAGCGGTCGCCGAGATCCGTCAGCAGGATGTCGAGGCCGTCGGTGGAGACCGGCGAGCCGCCGACCGATTTGCAGAAGCAGGACGGGGCCGGGGCCGAGTTGCAGGCCAGGCCGATGTACGCCGTATTCTCGCGGCGCGCCTGGTAGTAGGGATCGTTCACGTTCTCGCCGAACACGCGATCCATGCGCACGGCACCGCGTCCGTCGCAGGGGCGCACGCCGAACACCGCACACTGCGGCGCCTGCGGCTTCGTCTCGACGAGCTTCGGGGCCTGGCCCTTGATGTGCTCGAAGGCGAAGAAGATCTCGCGCTGCGGGAAGGCAAAGTCCTTGGGCGGCTGCTTGGTGTTCGGGTAGTCGAGGTCCACGTCGCCGGCGACGGGCTTGTAGGTCCACACGCCGTCTTCCAGCGCCGGGGCGTGCACCTGCCAGTCGCCTTGCGCCAGGGCGGCGGCCCAGTCGTTCAGGCGGGCCTTGTCGAGTATCTTTTCCATGCTCATCGAATGAATTCACCCGGGTCGTCGTCGCGGAAGGACGCCACCAGCGACGGCCCTCCGATGCTGGCCCCCGGCTCGAAGCCGAAGGTCTCGCGCGCTTCGCGCTCCATCTTGGTATTGAGCAGCCGCAGCGGGATGTTCACCGGGCAGACCCGCTCGCACTCGCCGCAGTCGACGCAGCGGCCGGCCAGGTGCAGGGCGCGCGTCATGTGGTAGGTGGCGTTCTCCGACCGCACGGCCGAGCGCTCGATCCAGCGGATGCGGTTGGCCTTTTCCTCGGCGGTGGTTTCCGGCGCAATCTTCATCTCGATGCTGTCGACCACGCACTCGTCGCAGAAGCACATCGGGCAGACCGAGCGGCAGGCGAAGCAGCGGATGCAGCGGTCGAACTGCCGCTGCCAGAACTCCCAGCGCGCGGCCTCGTCCTGTTCCTCGAAGCGCTGGAGGGCGGCGAACTGGGGTGCGAAGTCCCGTCCGCTCTTGTCCTCGCCCAGCACGCTGTTGCTCTCCTTGGGGAAGGGGGTACGGCATTCGAGGCAGCGGTCGGCCATGACTTCGCGGCTGGCCAGCGTCTGCTGGCCCTTGGCCGTGGTCACCGCGAAGTCGTCGCCGTCGAACGCGATGGCCGTCGGCGCGAAGCCCTTGAGCAGCGGCGCGGCCTTGCGGGTGTCGATGACGCCGCTGTTCTCGCACGAAACGCCGATGATATGGACGTCCTCGCGCTTGAAGTAGTGTTCCTGCAGCAGCACCACGATGGCGCGCGCGTCGCAGCCCTTGGCGACGATCGCGATCGGCTTGTCGGCGGTCTTCTTGGCGTGCACCAGTTCCTTGCGGTCGTTGACCAGGTAGAGCGCGAGGTTGTGGACGCAGGTCGGATCCCAGACGAGGCTTGCGGCCTCCTCCGGCGCATGAATGACGCAGGGCTCGGCCGCGGCGCCGCGGGTGCCGGCGCGCCAGCCGATGACCGCGCGCACCTCGCCCTTGGCGAGCAGGTCGCGTGCGGTATCTCGAATGTCTTGAACGTTGATCATGCGCGCTTCGCCTTCAGCTGTTCTTGCGGTCCGAGGGGTCGCAGGTCCTCGACGAACTCCTTGACCACCTCGGCGAACTTGGCGCCTTCGGCCGCGGAGACCCAGGACATGCGGAAGCGGTTCTCCTCGATCCCGACGAAGCGCAGCATTTCCTTGACCAGGTGCAGCTTGCGGCGGGCCAGGAAGTTGCCCTCGATGTAGTGGCAGTCGCCGATATGGCAGCCCGACACCAGCACGCCGTCGGCGCCCTTCTTCAGGGCCGACAGGATGTACATCGGCGAGACGCTGCCCGAGCACGGCACCTGGATCGGCGTGGCGTTGGCCGGGTACTGGATGCGCGAGACGCCCGCCAGGTCGCTACCCGCCGACGAGCACCACTTGCACAGGAAGGCGACGATCTTGGGCTCGTAGTTCTGTTGTTCCGACATCGATCTTCCTTCTCTCAGAAACTCAGGCAGGCTTCGATCATTTCGTGCACCTGCATCGGCGAGGTGTTCTTCACCTCGATGGCGGCGCGCAGGCAGGTGGCCGAGCAGCTGCCGCAGCCTTCGCAGAGCACCTCGTTGACCACGGCTTTGCCGTTCTCGAGGCGGATCGCCTCGTAGGGGCAGGCGGTGACGCACATCTCGCAGCCGGTGCAGTGCGAATTGCGCACCCGGGCGATGGTCGGCGCATGGCTCAAGGTCGGCTTGGACAGCAGCGCCAGCACCTTGGACGCCGCCGCGCTCGCCTGCGACACCGTTTCGGGAATGTCCTTCGGGCCCTGGGCGCAGCCGGCCAGGTAGATGCCGCCGGTGACGCTCTCGACGGGCTTGAGCTTCGGGTGCGCCTCGGCGAGGAAGCCGTCCTTGTCGCGGCCGATCTTCAGCACGCGCGCCGCGTCGGCCGTGCCCTGCGACGGCTCCATCGCCAGCGCCAGCACCACCATGTCGGCATCGATCTCGACGTTCAGGCCGGTAAGGGTATCGACGCCCATGACGCGCACCTTGCCGTCCTTGGTGCGGTGGAGCTTGGAGACGCGGCCGCGCAGATAGACGGTCTCGTCCTCCTCCATGGCGCGCTGGACGAATTCCTCGTAGTTCTTGCCGCCCGAACGGATGTCGATGTAGAAGACGTAAGCCTTGCCGTCCGGCACGTGGTGCTTGTACAGGCGCGCATGCTTGGCGGTGTACATGCAGCAGATCTTCGAGCAGTAGGCACAGTGGTTGGCCGGGTCGCGGGAGCCGACGCACTGGATGAACACGACTTCCTTCGGTTCGGCGCGGTCGGACGGACGCTTGACGTGGCCTTGCGTGGGGCCGGACGCCGAACAGAGGCGCTCGAACTGGAGCCCGTCGAGCACGTCCTCGACGTTGCCGGCGCCGTACTCGAGGATCTTCTCCTGCGGGTACAGGTCGAAGCCGGTCGCGACGACGATGGCGCCGACGTTCTCGGTGACGATCTCGGGCCGCATGTCGTAGTTGATGGCGCCCGCCTCGCAGACGTCCTTGCACTTGCCGCAGCGGATCGGGTTGAGGCCCAGGCAGGCGCTCTCGTCGAGGGTGTAGCTGGCCGGGATGGCCTGGGCGAACGGAATGTAGATGGCGCGGCGGGCGGTGAGGCCGAGGTCGTGCTCGTTGGGCACCACCTGCGGGCAGACCTGGGCGCAGTCATCGCACATCTTGCAGGTCTCGGCATCGACGAAGGTCGGCTTCTTGAGGACCTTGACCTCGAAGTTGCCGACGGAGCCGGAGACCTCCTGAACCTCGCTGTAGGTCATCAGCTTGATCTTCGGATGGCGCGACACTTCCACCATCTTCGGCGACAGGATGCATTGCGAGCAGTCGAGCGTCGGGAAGGTCTCGGACAGCTGCAGCATGTGGCCGCCCAGCGTTGCGAGCTTCTCGACCAGCACGACGTCGAGGCCGGCGTTGGCCATGTCGAGCGCGGCCTGGATGCCGGCGATGCCGCCGCCGATGACCATCGCGCGGCGCGTCACCGGAACGGCGATCGGGTCGAGCTTCTTGTTGCCCGCGACGCGGCGGATGGCGCTGCGCGAGATCTTGATCGCCTTCTCGGTCGCTTCAGCGCGGTCCTTGTGCACCCAGGCGCACTGCTCGCGGATGTTGGCGATCTCGCAGGTGAAGCCGCTGATGCCGGCACGCTCGGCGTTCTCGCGGAAGGTGCCTTCGTGCAGGTTCGGCGAGCAGCACGAGACGACCACGCTATCCAGGTTGTTTTCCTTGATGGCCTGGATCACCGAGTTCTGGCCGGGATCCGAGCACATGTAGACGTAGTCCTTGGAGAAGACGACGTTGCCCTCCTGGGCCATGGCTTCGGAAACCTTCTTGACGTCGACCGTCGCGGCGATGTTGTTGCCGCAGTGGCAGACGAATACGCCGGTGCGCTTCTCGCTCATGCTGCAGCCTTCTCGCCTTGCATGAGCGCGACGCCGTGGTCGTAGCCCTTCTCGAAGGCCTTGATGTTGATCTTCAGGAAGCGGTCGGGCACCAGGCCGGGCAGCGCCTTCTTCATGGCGTCGGCGGAGACGATGCCGCTGACCGCCGAGAAGAAGCCGAGCGCCACCAGGTTGGTGAACAGCCGGTTGCCAACTTCCTCGGCGAAGCGCGTCGCCGGCACGCGGAACACCCTGAGGTCCGGATGCTCGGACTTCATCTTCACCAGGTCCTCCTCGACGATCAGCAGGCCACCCTTCGGCAGCTCGCCCCAATACTTGTCGTAGGCTTCCTGCGACAGGGCCAGGAGGATGCCCGGATGGGTGATGTACGGGTAGAGAACGCGATCGTCGGACACCACCAGTTGCGCCGCGCAGGCGCTGCCGCGGGCTTCGGGACCGAAGCTCTGCGTCATGGTGGCGAACTTGTCGTCGTAGAGCGACAAGGCCTTGCCCGTGATCAGCGCGCAGCGGATGATGCCCTGGCCGCCGAATCCCGAGAACCTGATCTCAGTGGTGCTCATGCGCTGGCTTCCTTACTTGCGGGTCTTCTTGGCGGCGGCCTTCGGCGCAGCCTTCTTTGCGGGCGCCTTGGCAGCAGGTTTCTTCGGCGCAGCCTTGGGCGCAGCAGCCTTCTTGGCGACAGGCTTCTTCGCCGCGGCGGCCTTCTTCGGGGCGGCAGCCTTCTTGGGCGCAGCGGCCTTCTTGGCGGCCGGCGCCTTCTTCGCGGCAGCCTTGGAAGCCTTGGCGCCCGCCTTCTTCGCCGCCGCGGGCCTCTTGGCCGCAGCAGCCTTCTTCGGCGCGGCCGTCTTGGCGGCGGCGCGCTTCAGCACGGCCGCGGTCTCCTTGGCCGCCCCCGCCTCGTCCTCGGCCAGCACCGCGGCGCGGCGGGCGGCGATGCGCTCCTTCTCCGCTTTCTCCTCGGCCTCGCGCTCCGGCACGGTCTTGCCGTAGAGCTGGTAGTCGTCGCCGACCACCTGGACGCAGCGCTTGTCCAGCGCCTCGATATAGGTCGGCTTGTCCTTCTCGACGAACTTGCCGACGATGATCTTGTCCTGGAAGTTGATGTCGAGGTCGCGCGTGTCGGCGCCGTGCTTGAGGATGGCGCGCTCCTGGTAGAACTGCAGCGCATCGACGCCGTCGCCGAGGCGGTTGCGGCGCAGATAGAGCGTGGTGCAGGGCGAGATCACCTCGATGAACGAGAAGCCCTTGCGCGACAGCGCCTCCTCGATCGACTGCACGAGGTTGCGCGAGTGCATCGACGTCCAGCGCGCGACGTAGGTGGCGCCGCAGGCGTCGGCCAGCAGCGGCAGGTTGAACGGGTACTCGTGGTTGCCGAACGGCGTCGTCGAGGAGATCGCCGACGACGGCGTGGTCGGCGTGACCTGGCCGCCGGTCATGCCGTAGGTGAAGTTGTTGTTGCAGATCACCACGATATCCATGTTGCGGCGCGCCGCATGGATGAAGTGATTGCCGCCGATGCCGGTGAGGTCGCCCTCGCCGCTGAACACCACGACCTTCATGTCGGGGCGCGCCAGCTTGAGGCCGGTGGCGACGGGAATGGCGCGGCCGTGCGTGGTGTGGATCGAATCGAAATCGACATAGCCGGCCACGCGGCCGGTACAGCCGATCCCGGAAACCACCGCCAGCTTGTTGGGATCGATGCCGCTGCGCTTGACCGCTTCGGCAAAGGAGTTGACCTCGGAGCCGATGCCGCAGCCCGGGCACCAGATGTGGGCCATCCGGTCCATGCGCAGCGTGCCGGCCATCGGGCTCTGCTTCTTGTACTCGGCGACGTCCATGCTCGTGCTCATTTGCTTCCCTTTCTGATCGCTTCGAGGATTTCCTCGGGGTCGTGCACCGCGCCGCCGCAGTGATTGACGCTGATGACCTGGCACTTGCCGGCCGCGGCCCGCTCGACTTCCTTGACCATCTGGCCGTAGTTGAGCTCGGGCACGACGATGCTCTTGACCTTGCCGGCGATCTTCTTGATCTGGTTCTCGGCGAACGGCCAAATCGTGATGAGGCGCATCGAGCCGACCTTGAGTCCTTCCTTGCGCGCGTCCTGGATGGCCTTCACCGCGATACGCGAGGTGATGCCGTAGGACACGACGACGACGTCGGCGCCCTCGAGCTGATCCTCTTCCACGCGGACGATCTTGTCGGCGTTGCCGTTGACCTTCTCCATCAGGTGCGTCACGACGATCTTGTTCTGCTCGGCCGTGACCACGGGGTAGCCCTTCTCGTTGTGCGTCAGGCCCGTGACGTGGAAGCGGTAGCCGTCGCCGGCGCGCGCCATCGGGTGGCCGGGCTTGCCGTCGAATTTGTAGGGACGGAAGTCCTCCTTCGGCCCGCTGTAGTTGTTGCGCGGCACCACCTTGATCTGGTCGGCCGGCGGGATCACGACCTTCTCATGCATGTGGCCGACGGTCTCGTCGGTCAGGATGATGACCGGCACGCGGTAGTACTCGGACAGGTTGAAGGCTTCGATGGCGAGGTCGAAGCATTCCTGCGGGCTGTCGGGCGACAGGGCGATGATGGCGTTGTCGCCGTGCGGGCCGTACTTGGCCTGCATCATGTCCTGCTGGGCGGTGAGCGTCGGAGCGCCGGTCGAGGGGCCCGCGCGCTGCACGTTGGCGATCACCATCGGCGTTTCCGTCATGGCGGCGAGGCCGAGGTTCTCGGTCATCAGCGAGAAGCCTGGGCCGCAGGTGACGGTCATCACCTTCTGGCCGCCCCAGGCGCCGCCGATGATCGCGCCGATCGAGGCAAGCTCGTCCTCCATCTGGATGAACATGGCGCCGACTTCCGGCGCCCGCTCGGCGAAGCGCTCGAACGTCTCGGTCGACGGCGTGATCGGGTAGCCGGCGAAGAAGCGGCAGCCGGCCGCCAGCGCGCCTTCGGCGAGGGCGTGGTCGCCGTCCATGAAATGGGCTCCGCTGTCGACCCCTTTCGGATCGGCGGGCACGGTCTGTACGTTCATGCTTTCCCTTTCTCGGCTTCTACTTCGTCATCCCGCTTCACGTAAATGGCGAACTCGGGACAGATCAATTGGCAGTAATTGCAATCGCGGCAGTTTTGCGGATTCTTGGCGTACGGCGGGTGGTAGCCCTTGGCATTGAATTCGGGCGACGTGTCGAGCACGTTCGTCGGGCAGAACTGCACGCAGAAGCCGCAGCCCTTGCACCAAACCTCGTTGACGAAGACGTTGCCGTGCAGCGGCTTGAGATCGTTGAAGTACATGCGGCCTCCTCTAGATCAGTCCGCGCGCGGCCAGCGCCGGCTTGGGATCGACATGGTGAAGGTCGAAGCGCAGCGACTCTTCGTCGCAGCCGAAGGCCAGCGCCATCAACTGCGTGAAATACAGCACCGGCATCGGCTGCAGTTCGGGATTCAGCCGGCGCGCGTCGGGCTGCTTGAAGTCCAGGTTGAACGCGCACAGCGGGCAGCTGACCATGGCGAGGTCGGCCTGCTGCTCGGCGGCGCCGCTCATGATCTTGTTGGTGCGATCCGCGACGATCTCGGCGTTGTTGACCGTGTGGTAGGCGCCGCAGCATTCGGTCTTCTGGGCGAAGGGCACCGGGGTGCCGCCGAGCGCCTTGACCAGGTCTTCCATGACCGTCGGGTTTTCGACGTCGTCGAAGGCGACTTCTTTCGGGCGCACCAGCAGGCAGCCGTAGTAGCAGGCGACCTTGAGCCCGGCGAGCGGCTTCTTCACCTTGGCGGCCAGCTTGTCGAAGCCGATGCGGTCGCGCAGGTACTCGAGCAGGTGATGCACCGCGACGTCGCCGTGGTAGTCGACGTCGTCGAGGTACATGAACTTGTTGATGCTGTCGAGCGCCGCGGCGCGCTTCTGGACGTCGAGGTTGGCGCGCTTGAGGGTGTTGTAGCACATGGCGCAGGTCGTCATGACCTCGCTGGCCTGCTTCTCCTTGACGCGAACCAGGTTCGTCACGGGCGCGATGCGGTTCATGACGTTGGTGGCGCCGAGCGCATGCACCGTGCCGCAGCAATTCCAGCGATCGAGTTCCTCGACCTCGACGTCGAGCTTGGCCATCGACGAAACCGTCGAGACGTCGAAGTTCCGCGCGTGATTCTTCAGCGTGCAACCGGGGTAGTAGATGAGCTTCATTCTGTGCTTGCCGTCAGGAGGTCAGCTTGCGCATGGCGCTGATCATGGCGATGGGAGGCAGTGCGGCGCGCGTCTCCGCCGGGACCTCGGCGATGTCGAGATGCTCGTGGCGGCGTCCGCTGCGCATCGCCAGGTCGCGCACCGATTCGATGACTTCGGCGATATGCACGTTCTTCGGGCAGCGCACGTTGCAGGTCATGCAGGAGACGCAGGTCCAGATCGCGCTCGAAGCCAGCAGGCGCTCGTGCATGCCCAGCTGCGCCAGGCGGATGATCTGGTTCGGCAGGATGTCCATGTGCGGCGCCATCGGGCAGCCGGCGGAGCACTTGCCGCATTGGTAGCAGGCGAGCAGCTTCTGGTCGGCGTTCTTCTGCACGCGGGCGACGAAGGCGCTCTTGAGCTGGGCCGAGGAGATGCGGGCGGTGGTGATTGCCATGGTCAGAACTTTCCGTCCATGCGGAACTCCGGTTGATCGAGCCAAAGGCCGACGTTGAGGATGCTGTCGAGTTGCGCCTGCAGGTTGTCGTAATGGAAGAATTCGGTCTGGACGAGCTTGCCGATCAGCTTGAGCAGGACCGGATCGTCGGTGTGGCCGGCCATTTCCTGGTACATGTGGATGGCGCGCCGCTCGAGCTCCATGGCCATGCGCAGTGCCTGTGTATCGTCGGCAACCTGCGCGTGGCCGCGGCTGCGGACGGCCGCCTCGAGGTCGGCGACGATGCCGGTGAGATTGGGCTGGGCCGCCTCCCGCTGCGACAGGCGCTGCCACTCCTCTTCGCCCACCAGGGCGGCGAAGAGCGCATGGGATTCGCCGACGTGCTTCTTCTCTTCCTCGGCAAGACGCAGGAACATCGATTTCCCGCTCTTGTTTTCGGTAAGTTCAGCCAGATGGCGATAGAGCTGCTCGCCGCCGAATTCGAAGTCGAGAGCGGTGCGTACCAACTCGATGATGCGGTCGTCTACGTGACTCATTAGCTCGTTCTATTCGCTCTCAAAGTTCGAATTTCCATTGATGCGACAGGCATATAGCCCTGCATCGGCCGGCAGAATGTATCCACCGCATACCATAAAGACCATTCACTTCTTCTTATTGTTTTCATAAGCGAGGCCGCGCACACCGCAGCAAAATTTTTTCCGACCAAAATACTCAGTTTTTTGCGTCCGTCATATTGAAAGTCGCATCGCGATTGCGTGTTGGCGACGCGGAAAACCCGTCGACCCGCGTGGTTACTGGGTTCATCGCGCTTAGGGCATAGGCGTGTCATCGTGAGGGATTCGGCAAGGCCCGCCCGTGCTCGAAGGCGACCCGATTGCTGCGAAGCAACAATCCAGCGGAATCGGCCGGTTCGGCTGCTTAGTTTTTAAGCAGCAGATTCTTGTGCTTCCGCGCCTCCGACCCGCCGAGGGCGACGGGGGATCGTCGTCGCTCCGTGTCCCCCGGCCCGGATGAGACAAAGGCCCGGGCCTCCTCCTTTACCTACGCGGCGACGATCCCCCGCCACCCACGGCTGGATGGCTTCGCAGGAACGAACCGCTACTGCGCTCCAGTGGGCCGGTGGGGTGCCCTGCTGCGCGCAGGTAAAGGAGGAGGCGGACGCCTTATCGCCCTTGTCCGCCGGAGGACACGGAGTGCAGCAGGGCGCCCTGCCGGCCCGAGGTCCCCGCCGGCCCGGTTGCGCTACACGGGCTGACCGAATGCCCTAGTCCCGCAGCAACTCGTTGATGGAAGTCTTCGCCCGTGTCCGCGCGTCGACGCGCTTCACGATGACGGCGCAGTACAGGCTGTACTTGCCGTCCGCCGACGGCAGGTTGCCGTTGACGACGACCGAGCCGGAGGGCACCCGGCCGTAGAAGACCTCGCCGGTGGTGCGATCGTAGATCTTGGTGCTCTGGCTGATGTGCACGCCCATCGAGATCACCGAGTTCTCCTCGACGATCACGCCCTCGACGATCTCGGAGCGGGCGCCGATGAAGCAGTTGTCCTCGATGATGGTCGGCACGTCCTGGATGGGCTCCAGCACGCCGCCGATGCCGACGCCGCCGGACAGATGGACGTTTTTGCCGATCTGGGTGCACGACCCCACCGTCGCCCAGGTGTCGACCATGGTGCCCTCGTCGACGTAGGCGCCGATGTTGATGTAGCTCGGCATCAGCACGGTGTTCTTCGCGATGTAGCAGCCGCGCCGCGCCACCGCCGGCGGCACCACGCGGATGCCGCTCTTCTGGAAGCGGTGCGTGTCGTAGCCGGCGAACTTGGTCGGCACGCGATCGAAGTAGCGCATCGGGCCGCCATCCATCAACTGGTTGTCCTCGAGGCGGAAGGAGATCAGCACCGCCTTCTTGATCCATTGGTGCGTGACCCACTTGCCGTCGATCTTCTCGGCGACGCGCAGCTTGCCGGAATCGAGGTCGTTGAGGATCAGTTCGACGGCCTCGCCGATCCTGGCGGGCGCCCGGCCGGGCCTGAACTCGGCCCGGTTCTCCCAGGCCTCGTCGATGATGCTTTGCAGTGCATGCATGAGCGGTGCTCCGCAAGAAAGCGGCTGCGAGACCGGGTGTCCGGCCAGGCCTCCGCGGGCTAGGCGGCGGGAACTTCCTGGGAAAGCGTGCGCATCGACACCAGGCCGACGACATCCTTGTGGTCGTCGAGCACCGGCAGATGCGAGATGTGGCGTTCGGCCATCATCGCCATGGCGTCGCGCACGGTGGTCTGCTGCGGAGCGCAGACCACCGGCTTCATGATTTCCTGGACGCGCAGGCGCTCGGCATCGGCTCGCGCACAGTCCTGCTCATTGACGAGTCCGACGGCATGGCCGTTCTGCATGACGAGGACGGCCGCGACCGCATGGTCTGCCATCAGCTTGCGCGCATGCTCCACGGACTCGCGTGGACCGACCGTTACGACGGCGCCATGCCGCGCGCCAAGGACCTGGGATAGCGTTTTCACTGTTCTCCTCCTGCGACGTCGACCGACGTCCTGGTTTTTCTCTGGCGGCAAAGCTAGAGCAGTCGACGCGATTTGGAAAATAGATTGTGCGGATGCGAGGATCAGTCCTCGTCGTGCTGCACCGCACTAAGCAGTGACGCTGAGATCAGGCGCGCCAGCGCTGTCCAATCGCAGCGGTCGCGAACCAGCCCATCAACTCGCGGCTTTCCGCGCTGTCCGCGGCCGGCGACCACGGCGCGAAGTCCTTTTCGCTGAACGGCGCATACGGACCGTGCTTGACCTCGAAGATGACGGCACCCGGATCGAGCGACAGCACCGCATGCCATCCGCCTATCGGCGTTTCCGCGGCAGCGGCCTCTTCACCGAGAACGACGCGATCGACGACGGTGCCCTGTTCATCGAATTGCAGCACCACGAAGCGGCCCCGCAGCGGCAGCAGCAACTCCCAGCTGTGGCGATGAAAGTGCGGACGGATGTAGGTCTCCGGTTCCATGGCGATTGCCAAGCGCTGGATCGGATCTGCCAGGTCCTCGTGCAGGTTGCGGTTCATGCGCTTGCGCGGCGAAGCGACGGCCTCCCGCGTGAGTGCCGCGAGGTCGGATTGGCTCAACTGCTTCATGGTGCGAGTTCTCTTTCCAGGGTGGCAGGCAGGGCGTCGGCGACCACCGGGCCGACGGAAAAGCGGATGCGCCGCCGCGAGCCACCGACGCTCAGGTCGGCTCCGTAGGGATCGACGCCGAGGAGCCGGGTGCCGGCGGCAACGCGACCGGCCATGGCAGCGACGAGGCGCGCTTCGGCATCGGGCGGCAGGGACGGCGCATCGACCAGCCGCTCGCCCTCGATCCACGCGGCCTTGCCGAATCCGCCGACGACCAGCGCACGCTTGGGTTCCAGGCGATGGAAGCCGAAGTCGCCCAATTGCAGGAATCGCTCGGCTTCCGGGTGATAGCGCAGGTAACGTTCCGTCAGGGCGTCGTCTGCGGCAATGGCCTGCACGTCGCCGACCAGCGAGACGCGCGCGATCTCGCCCCCCGCACCGACGCGCGCGATCAGGAAGCTGCAGCGCGGGTCGGCGGCAAGGTTGCGCGTGTGTTCGGCGAGCTTCGAGATCAGCATAACGGGACGATGATGCTCGTCGGTGGCGAAGGCGACGGCCGTCGCCAGCGGATAGCCGGGCAGCGCCGCGGCCTGCGTCGCGATGGCGGCCTCGCCCTGGCTGTGCAGCAGCTCGACGAGGAGATCGAGGCGGGAGAGCGGGACCTCGACCTTGCCCGCGGGTTGGTCAGCGGGCACCGGCAAGATGACGCACGTACGCGGAGACGCCCTGCTCGACGTCGGCGAACTCGGCGCGGTAGCCTGCAGCCCGCAGGGCCGAGATGTCCGCCTCGGTGTAGCTCTGGTACTTACCCTTGAGCGCCTCGGGAAAATCGACGTACTCGACGATGCCCTGCGCCACCATGTCGGCGAGCGAAAGCGCGGGCTTGCCCTCGAGGGCGCGGCAGGCATTGACGGTGGACGTGGCGATGTCGTTGAACGGCTGGGCGCGCCCGGTGCCGAGGTTGAAGATGCCGGAGCGGTCGGGATTGTCGAGGAAGTGCAGGTTGACCTTGACGACGTCCTCGACGAACACGAAGTCGCGGCTCTGCTCGCCGTTGCCGTAGCCGTCGCAGCCCTCGAAGAGCTTGACCTTGCCGCACTCGCGGTACTGGTTGAAGTGGTGGAACGCGACCGACGCCATGCGGCCCTTGTGCTGCTCCCGCGGACCGTAGACGTTGAAGTAGCGGAAGCCGACGATCTGGGAATCGGCGTCGGGCATGCGCCGGCGCACCACCTGGTCGAAGAGGAACTTGGAGTAGCCGTACACATTGAGCGGCGCCTCGAACGACCGTTCTTCCTTGAACACGCGGCCGCCGCCGTAAACCGATGCGCTCGATGCGTAGAGCAGCGGCACCTCGTGGTCGAGGCAGAAGTCGAGCAACGACAGCGAGTAGCGGTAGTTGTTGGCCATCATGTAATGGCCGTCGGTCTCCATGGTGTCCGAGCAGGCGCCTTCATGGAAGATCGCCTCGACGGCGTTGTCGAAATAGCCCTCCTCCAGCATCTGCAGGAAATCGCGCTTGTCCAGATAGTCGGCCATCTCGCAATCGACCAGGTTCTTGAACTTGTCCGCGCGCGTGAGGTTGTCGACTGCAATGATGTCGTCGATGCCGCGGTCGTTGAGCGCCTTGACGATGTTGGCGCCGATGAAGCCGGCCGCCCCGGTGACTACGTAGTACATGATTGTTCTTCCTATGCTGCTGCAGCGGCCAGTTCGGCCAGGCTGCAGGTTGCGGTGCCCAGCTTGGCCACGACCACGCCGGCTGCGCGGTTGGCCAGACGCATGGCGTCGGCGATGTCGAGCCCGGCTGCCATCATAACCGCAAGCGTCGCGATCACGGTGTCGCCGGCGCCGCTGACGTCGAACACCTCGCGTGCCAAGGCCGGCTCGTGCTCGGCGCCGCCGGCGCGGAACAATGTCATGCCCTCCTCCGAGCGGGTCACGAGCAGCGCGTCGAGGCGAAGATCGGTGCGCAGCTTCTGCGCCCGTTGCGTCAGATCCTCCTCGCTGCTCCAGCGCCCGACCACCTCCCGCAGCTCCGAACGGTTCGGCGTAATCATCGTCGCGCCGGCATAACGCGCATAGTCGTCGCCCTTCGGATCCACGAGCACCGGCTTGCCCGCCGCGCGCGCCAGCCGGATCATCTCCGCGATATGCGCCAAGCCGCCCTTGCCGTAATCCGAGAGGATCACGACGTCGCATTCGGCGACGCGCTCGGCGTATTCGGCCAGCTTGGCCTTGAGGACCTCATGGTCCGGCGCGTTTTCGAAATCGATCCGCAGCAGCTGCTGCTGGCGGCCGACCACGCGCAACTTCACGGTAGTGGCGAGTCCGGCGTCCTCGTGCAGGCTGGCGTCGATATCGGCCTCGCGCAGCAGGCGGGCGAGCGCCTGCCCCGCCTCGTCGGCGCCGACCACCGACAGCAGCGCGGTCGGTGCGCCGAGCGCCGCCGTGTTGCGCGCGACGTTCGCCGCCCCGCCGGGACGTTCCTCGCTGCGGTCGATCTTGACGACGGGAACCGGCGCCTCCGGCGAGATGCGCGTGACGTCGCCGAACCAGTAGCGGTCGAGCATGACGTCGCCGACGATGAGCACGCGGGCCTTGGAAGTATCAGGAATGGCTATGGACATGACGATTCAAAACGAGGACGACAACGGGTTCCGAGCAGGACATCCGGGCTCTATTGCCTGCCGATTGCGTGATACTCGAGCCCGGCGGCCCTCGGCTGCGCCGGGTCATAAAGGTTGCGGCCGTCGAAGACGACCGGCGTCTTCAGCGCCGCCTTGATGGCGTCGAAATCCGGGCTGCGGAATTCCTTCCACTCGGTGACGATGACTAGCGCATCCGCGCCCGGCAACGCTGCCATCGGCGAATCGGCATAGTCGATGCGGGATTCGCCCGGGTAGATGCGCCGCGTCTCGTCCATGGCGACGGGATCGTAGGCCCGCACCCGCGCGCCGCGCGCCAGCAGGTCGGCGATCAGCACCCGCGAGGGCGCCTCGCGCATGTCGTCGGTGTTTGGTTTGAAGGCCAGCCCCCACAGCGCGAAGGTCTTGCCCGCGAGGTCGCCGCCGAAGCGCTTGGCGATCTTGCCGGCCAGCACCTGCTTCTGCGCCTCGTTGGCCGCCTCCACGGCGTTCAGCACCAGCAGTGGCTGCCCCGCTTCGGCGCCGGTGCGCTGCAAGGCCTGAACGTCCTTGGGGAAGCACGAGCCGCCGTAGCCGCAGCCCGGATAGAGGAAGTGGTAGCCGATGCGCGGATCGGAGCCGATGCCCTGGCGCACGAGTTCGATGTCGGCCCCGAGCTTCTCGGCGAGATTGGCCAGTTCGTTCATGAACGAGATGCGCGTCGCCAGCATCGCATTGGCGGCGTACTTGGTCAGTTCCGCGCTGCGCACGTCCATGTGGATCAGGCGTTCGTGGTTGCGCTGGAACGGCGCGTAGAGCTGCCGCATCAGTTCGGTCGCGCGGGCATCGTCGGAACCGACGACGATCCGGTCGGGCTTCATGAAGTCCTCGATCGCAGCCCCTTCCTTGAGGAACTCGGGATTCGACACCACGGCGTACTCGATGTCGGCCTGCCGGGCCGCCAGTTCCTGGCGAATCGCGTCCTTCACCTTGTCGGCGGTGCCGACGGGAACGGTGGACTTGTCGACCACCACCTTGTAGCCCGCCATGTGGCGACCGATGTTGCGGGCGGCGGCGAGCACGTATTGCAGGTCGGCAGAGCCGTCCTCGTCGGGAGGCGTGCCGACCGCGATGAACTGGATGACGCCGTGCGCCACCGCCTCTGCGACGTCGGTGGTGAAGCGCAGGCGGCCCGCCGCCTTGTTGCGCGCCACCATGGCTTCGAGGCCAGGCTCGAAGATCGGGATGCCGCCGTTCTGAAGCGTGCGGATCTTGGCCGCATCCACATCGAGGCAAAGCACGTCGTTGCCGACGTCCGCCAGGCAGGTGCCGCTGACCAGGCCGACGTATCCGGTACCGATGACTGTGATTTTCATGAGCGTCTTTTACTAGGGAGCGAGATCGAATTCTTCGGTGCGCTTGGGCGGGTAGGTCTCCCAGCCGCCGCAGGCCGGGCAGCGCCAATGGAACTGGCGGGCCTTGAAGCCGCAGGCGTCGCAGCGGTAACGCGCCACCTTGCGGGTGTGGTTGTGGATCAGGTTCTTGACCAGTTCGAGGTCGGCGTGCCGTTCCGGCGGCGCCACCAGGATCTGCGCTTCGAGCAGCTTGTCGAGGCCGAGCAGCGTCGGGTTGCGGCGCAGTTCGTCGCGCACCAGCTTGTACGCCGCCGGCGCGCCGCCGCTCTTGAGCTCCGCCTCGAACACGACGTCGAGCAAGTCGAGCGATGCATGGCGCTCGAGGTAGCCGCGCAGCAGTTGCAGGGCCTGATCCTCGCGGCCCACGCGCCGGTGGGCGTCGAGCAGGCGCTCGGCAACCAGCGCCAGGTAGACGGGCGTCTGCTGCTCGATGCGCTTCCACGCCTCGATGGCCTCCTCGAAGCGGCCCTCGTTGAACTCGAGTTCGCCCAGCAGCACGGTCGCCCGGACGCATTTTCGGTTGGCGGCGAGCGCTTCGCCGAGCCGCTCGCGTGCCTGGACGACGTTGCCGTGCAGCATTTCGCCGGAAGCCACTTCGCAGTAGAACTCGGCGATCGCCTTCAGCCAGAGGTGGTCGGAATGGTTGGGCATCGCCTGCGCGACGCTGATGGCCTTGGTCCATTCCTTCTCCTGCTGGTAGATCTCGAGCAGGAACTTGAGCGCTTCCTCGTCGCGCGCGGTGCCGCGCAGCTTGAGGAATATCTCCTCGGCACGGTCGAGCAGTCCGGCCTTCAGGTAGTCCTCGCCCAACTCGGAGAGCGCGTGCAGGCGCTGCTCTTCCGACAACTGCGGCGCCGAGGCGTCGCGCTCGATCAGGTTCTGGTGCACCCGGATGGCGCGGTCAGTCTCGCCGCGCCGGCGAAACAGGCTGCCGAGGGCGAAATGCAGTTCGATGGTTTCCGGATCGATGCGGGCCGCCTCGAGGAAAGCCTCGATCGCCTTGTCCGGCTGCTCATTGAGCAGGAAATTGAGTCCCCTGAAGTAGGAACGCGGCAGGGCTCGCGACTCCCGCAGCAAGTGCTTGAGATCGACGCGCGCCGCGACCCATCCGAGGGCGAAGAACAACGGCAGCGCCAGGAGCCAGTAGAGCTCGATCACCATCTAGTGCCGGTCTCCGCTACGGCTTTTGCGCAGGGTGCCCAGTTCGCGCCATTGGCGCGCCAGCGTGGCGAGCGCGGCGGAGAGACCCACCGCCACGCCGCCGGCAAACGCGGCGAGCAGGACCAGCGACAGGGGCAACTGCCAGGCGTTGTCGAAATAGAAGCGCAACTCGACCGCGCGATCGTTCTTGATCGCCAGCCCGAACAGCGCGACGAACACCAGCACCCGCAACAACCAGACGAGTATCTTCATTCTTTTCCGCAGGGGACGCAGCCGGCCCCATGCCAGTGATGCCTCGACCAAAAAAAGGCGGCATCCGAGCGGATGCCGCCTTCCCGGTCGTGACCGTTCATTGCCTTAGCGATTGGGTTGGTCGACCCGTTCGCGCAACTCCTTGCCGGCCTTGAAGTGGGGCACGTACTTTGCCGGCACGTGCACCTTCTCGCCCGACTTGGGATTGCGCCCGATGCGCGGCGGCCGGTAGTTGAGCGAAAAGCTGCCGAAGCCGCGGATCTCGATGCGATCCCCGCGGCACAGGGCCGCGGACATCTCGTCGAGGATCATCTTGACGGCAAAATCGGCATCCTTCGCCACCAACTGCGGAAACCGTGCAGCCAACTGCGCGATCAACTCCGACTTCGTCATGGCCGTAGACCGGATCACTTCTCGTTGAGCTTGGCCTTCAGCAGCGCGCCCAGGTTGGTGGTGCCGCTGCTGGCGGACGAGGCGTCGGCAGCCAGCTTCTGCATGGCTTCCGTCTGCTCGGCCTGATCCTTGGCCTTGATCGAGAGGTTGATCGAACGGGTCTTGCGGTCCACGTTGATGATCATCGCCTCGATCGCATCGCCTTCCTTGTACAGGGTACGCAGGTCGTCGATGCGCTCGCGGGCGGCTTCCGAGGCGCGCAGGTAGCCTTCCACCTCGCCGCCCAGGTCGACCACGGCACCCTTCTGGTCCACGCTCTTCACGGTACCCGGGACGATGCTGTTCTTGTCGTGGGTGGCGATGAAGTTGGTGAAGGGGTCGCCTTCGAGCTGCTTGATGCCGAGGGAGATGCGCTCCTTCTCGACGTCGATGGACAGCACCACGGCTTCGATTTCGTCGCCCTTCTTGTAGTTCTGCTTGGCTTCCTCGCCGGAGGCGGACCACGACAGGTCGGACAGGTGCACCAGGCCGTCGATGCCGCCGGGCAGGCCGATGAAGATGCCGAAGTCGGTGATCGACTTGATGGCGCCCTTCACCTTGTCGCCCTTCTTGTGGTTCATGGCGAACTCGTCCCA
>DASVZI010000013.1:0-6397 GCA_036391735.1 Rhodocyclaceae bacterium | reverse complement strand
GCGCGAGAACCCCGTTGGGGTTGGGGGTGGGGAAACTCAGAGTTCTTTGGCGTGCTCGGCGAGGTACTTGGCCACGCCTTCGGTGCTCGCCTTCATGCCGGCCTTGCCCTTGCGCCAACCGGCCGGGCAGACTTCGCCATGCTCTTCGGTGAATTGCAGCGCGTCCACCAGGCGCAGGAACTCGTCCACCTCGCGGCCGAGCGGCAGGTCGTTGACGTACTGGTGACGCACGTTGCCGGCCTTGTCGATGAGGAAGGTGGCGCGATACGCGACGCCGGCGGCGGCTTCGACGTCAGAGGCTTGGGCGATGGTGTGCTTGACGTCGGCGACCAGCGGGTAGCCGACCTGGCCGATGCCGCCCTTGTCGACCGGCGTGTTCTTCCACGCCAGGTGGGTGAACTGGGAGTCGATCGAGCAGCCGATGACCTGCACGCCGCGCTTTTTGAATTCTTCCAGGCGGTGGTCGAAGGCGATCAGCTCGGACGGGCAGACGAAGGTGAAGTCCAGCGGGTAGAAGAACAGCAGAACGTAGTTCTTGCCCTTGTAGTCGGACAGCTTCAGTTCCTTGATCTCGTTGTTGCCAAAGACGGCTTGCGCGGTGAAGTCGGGGGCGGGCTTGCCTACGAGTACGGCCATGTCGATCTCCTTCTTGGATGGGGTTTGGTTTGACAGCATCGGGTGGCGAGAGCGTTCCCGATCGCGTTGGGAAAAATTGTACGTCAGGAAAATGCTATGCAGACGGAGGCAGCGATTGCATTTCGCTATCAGGTCGATAGCCGCAGCCAATCATGCGGGATAACGGGGGAGAGCGTGGGGTATGATGAACCGGTCGCCGCGCCGATGCAAGCAAGGGAGTTCACCCGTCAATGAGCATGCTGTCCTTCGAGTCCCTCTCGGCCTACTGGTCGCTCACCGAGGTCGAGACCAACGTCATCGTCTTCATGAACCTGCTCGGCGCCATGCTGCTCGGGCTGCTGGTCGGCTACGAGCGGTCCTACCATGGCCGCGCCGCGGGCATGCGCACCTACGGCCTGGTCTGCATGGCCTCGGCGGCGCTGGTGGTGATCGTCGGCTATCCGAACTTTTGGTACGGCGGCCACGTCACCGCGGCGACGGCGACGGCGGATCCGACGCGCGTGATCCAGGGCATCGTCACGGGCGTCGGCTTCCTCGGCGCCGGCGTCATCATGAAGGACGGCTTCAGCATCAGCGGGCTCACCACCGCCGCGTCGATCTGGGCTGCCTCGGCGATCGGCATCCTGATCGGTGTCGGCTTCTACGCCGCGGGCATCATGCTGGCCGTGATGTCGGCGGTGAGCATGATGTGGGTATCGCGCCTCGAAGGTTGGCTGCCTTCCCATCCGGCCGTGGCGATCGTGATGCGCTTCCACCGGGGCTTCCAGCCGCGCCAGGAGGTCTTGGCGCGCGCGGCGCGGGAGCGCGGCTACTCCTTGGCGACGGGCAGCATCTCGATCTCGTTCCAGGATGGCCAGCCCGAATGGCGCTTCGTGGCGGTGGCCTCGGACAAGGACACGGCGGCACCGATTTCGGCACTGGCGGACGAACTGGCAAAGTTCGAAGGGGTCGAGAGCTTCAATTTGTCGCATGCCCGTAACTGAGATTGCCTTGGTGGGCCGACGGGGTGCTCTGCTCCGCTCCGTGTCCCCCGGCGGACAAGAGCGATAAGGCGTCCGCCTCCTCCTTTACCTGCGCGGAGCAGAGCACCCCATCGGCCCAGGAACGGTGGCAGCGACCCGAGGCAAAGGCATCAAGCCGCGGGTGGCGGGGGATCGCCGACGCGAAGGTAAAGGAGGAGGCCCGGGCCCTTGCCTCATCCGGGCCGGGGGACACGAAGCGTCGGCGATCGCCCGTCGCCCGTGGCGGGTCGTCAGCCGGCTACTGAACTGGAATACGCCCGTCGCGGGTCGCGAGCGTGGCGCCAAGCTCGTTATGCGGTTGCTTCCTGCGTGAAGTCGGAAAAGCTGCCGCTGCCCAGTTCGACAGCCACGTGCTCGACCTCAGCCCCCGAAGGTCCATGCCGCGCCCAGTCGATGATCGCCGCCACGGCTTCCGCGTCGCCCGCCACCATCGCCTCGACGCTGCCATCGCGGCGGTTGCGCACCCAGCCGGTGATGCCCAGCCGCCGCGCCGCCATCACCATGCTGTAGCGATAGCCGATGCCCTGCACGTAACCGGTGACGACGAGGCGGCGGACTTCCATTGCTTACTTGACCTGCATGCCCGGGGTCGCGCCGGAATCGGGCGAGAGCAAGAACAACCCGGCCGTCTTGCCCTCGGGATCGGACGCCGCCAGCACCATGCCCTCCGACATGCCGAACTTCATCTTGCGCGGTGCGAGGTTCGCCACCATCACGGTGAGGCGGCCGACCAGCGTCGCGGGGTCGTAGGCCGACTTGATGCCGGCGAAGACCTGGCGCGTGCCGAGCGGACCGAGGTCGAGCGAGAGCTTGAGCAGCTTGGCCGCGCCTTCGACGTGTTCCGCGTTGGCGATGCGCGCGATGCGCAGGTCGACCTTGGCGAAGTCGTCGATGGAAATGTGGGAAGCCGACTGCGTCTGCAACTGCGCCTCCGCCTGCTGGTGCACGGCGTGGCGCTGCTGCGAGTGCGCTTCCGGGGCGGGCGCCAGGGATTCCTTGTTGGCCATGATGAGCGCTTCGACCTGCTTCGGCTCGATGCGTTGCATCAGATGCTGGTACGGGCCGACGCTCGCCGGCAGGTGGCCGAGGTCGGCCCAGGTGAAGTCGCGGCCGAGGCCGAACAGCTCGCGGGCCACGCGCGAAGTCAGCGCCGGCAGCACCGGGCGCAGCAGGATCGACAGCACGTAGAAGCCGTGCAGCGCACGCGAGCAGATATCGTGCAGTTCGGCGCGGCGCGCCTCGTCCTTGGCGAGCTTCCACGGCTCGGCCATGGCGATCTCGCCGTTAACCTGGTCGGCGATCGCCATGGTCTCGCGCATCGCCTGGGCGAAGTTGCGCGCGTCGTAGTGTCCCGCAATGGCGTGGCCGTTCGCGATGGCGGCGTCGATGAGGGGCTGCGCGTCGCCGAAGGCCAGCGTGCCGCCGAAGAACTTGGTGAGGAAGCCCGCGCAGCGGCTGGCGATATTGATGTACTTGCCGACCAGGTCGGAGTTCACCCGTGCGACGAAGTCGCCGAGGTTGAGGTCGATGTCCTCCATGGTGCCGTTGAGCTTGGCGGCGAAGTAGTAGCGCAGCCACTCGGGATTCAGGCCCTGCTTCAGGTAGCTCTCGGCGGTGATGAAGGTGCCGCGGCTCTTGCTCATCTTGGCGCCGTCGACGGTGAGGAAGCCGTGCGGCAGCACGCCAGTGGGCGTGCGGTAGCCGGCGTGCTCGAGTTCGGCCGGCCAGAACAGCGCGTGGAAGTAGAGGATGTCCTTGCCGATGAAATGATAGAGCTCGGCCTTGGAATCCTTGCCCCACCAGTCGTCGAAGTTCATCCCCTGCTTGCTGCAAAAGTTGCGGAACGAGCCCATGTAGCCGATGGGCGCGTCGAGCCAGACGTAGAAGTACTTGCCTTTGGCGCCGGGGATCTCGAAGCCGAAGTAGGGCGCATCGCGTGAGATGTCCCAGTCGGTGAGCTTGTTCTCGCCCGGCGCGCCGAGCCACTCCTGCAGCTTGTTGGCCGCTTCGGGCGGCACGTGGTTGCCCTCCTGGGTCCACTTGCGCAGGAAGGCCTGGCAGCGCGGGTCGGAGAGCTTGAAGAAGTAGTGGTCGCTCGACCGCAACTCGGGCGTGGCGCCGGACACGGCCGAGTAGGGGTGCTTGAGATCGGTGGGCGCGTAGGCGGCGCCGCAGACCTCGCAGGAGTCGCCGTACTGGTCCTTGGCCCCGCACTTCGGGCACTCGCCCTTGATGAAGCGATCGGGCAGGAACATCTGCTTGACCGGGTCGTAGAACTGCTCGATCGGGCGCACCTCGACGAGGCCGGCGGCCTGCAGCTTCTTGTAGATGTCCTCGGAGTAGAAGCGCGTCTCGTCCGAGTGCGTCGAGTAGTAGTTGTCGAATTCGACGTGGAATCCCGCGAAGTCCCGCGTGTGCTCCTGGTAGACGCGAGCGATCAGTTCCTCCGGCTTGACGCCCTCCTTCTCGGCGCGCAGCATGATCGGCGTGCCGTGAGTGTCGTCGGCGCAGACGTAGTGACACTCGTTGCCGCGCATCTTCTGGAAGCGCACCCAGGTGTCGGTCTGGATGTACTCGACGAGATGGCCGAGGTGGATGGACCCGTTGGCGTAGGGCAGGGCGGAGGTGACGAGGATCTTGCGTGTCATGGAAGCCGGAACTTTCTCGAGGATGCGCGGGGCAAGGCCGGAATGATCCCATTTCCTGGAGGTCTACCGCAAGGCGAGCGGGCCGCGCGCCTCGCCGATTCGACCCCGCCGCAAAAATCAGTAGTACCTAATATAGAATCTCGATAAAATCACTCGGGTAACCGGTGCGCGCGCCGTACGCGATAATGCGGCACCCCGATCCCCACCATCCCTTTATAGATTCCGAGGCATCCATGTCTGCTAACGAACAGCAAATCCATTCCGCGCTCAAGGAAGTCATCGATCCCAATACCGGCAAGGACCTGGTTTCCGGCAAGGCGGTCAAGAACGTCAAGGTGAATGGCGCCGACGTCTCGCTCGACGTCGAGCTCGGCTACCCGGCGAAGAGCCAGATCGAAGCCATCCGCAAGGCCGTGATCGACAAGGTGAAGGGCGTGCCGGGCGTCGGCAACGTTTCCGCCAACGTCTACCAGAAGATCGTCGCCCATACCGCGCAGCGCGGCGTCAAACTGGTGAACGGCGTCAAGAACATCATCGCCGTCGCCTCCGGCAAGGGCGGCGTCGGCAAGTCCACCACCGCGGTGAACCTCGCCCTGGCGCTGGCCGCCGAAGGCGCCCAGGTCGCCATCCTCGACGCCGACATCTACGGCCCCTCGCAGCCCCAGATGCTGGGCATCACCGGCCGTCCCGAGTCGACCGACGGCAAGTCGCTGGAGCCGATGGAAGCCTACGGCCTGCAGGCGATGTCGATCGGCTTCCTGATCGACCCCGAGCAGCCGATGGTGTGGCGCGGCCCGATGGTCACGCAGGCCCTCACCCAGCTGCTCGGCGACACCCGCTGGCACGACGTCGACTACCTGATCGTCGACATGCCTCCCGGCACCGGCGACATCCAGCTGACGCTGGCGCAGCACGTGCCGGTCACCGGCGCCGTGATCGTCACCACGCCGCAGGACATCGCCCTGCTCGACGCCCGCAAGGGCCTCAAGATGTTCGAGAAGGTCGGCATCCCGATCCTCGGCATCGTGGAGAACATGAGCATCCACATCTGCTCGAAGTGCGGCCACGAGGAGCACATCTTCGGATCCGGCGGCGGCGAGCTGATGGCCAAGGACTACGACGTCGAAATGCTCGGCGCCCTGCCGCTGGACATCAAGATCCGCGAACAGGTCGACAGCGGGCATCCGACGGTCGTCGCCGATCCGGACGGCCGCACCGCCGAGATCTACCGCGGCATCGCGCGGCGCATCGGGGTGAAGCTGGCCGAGAGGGCCAAGGACATGAGCGCGAAGTTCCCGAACATCGTGGTGCAGAACACGTAAGCTTCTTCGCGACCTAAACCGCCGGCTTGCGACCGCTCGGGGGCGACGGGGGATCGTCGCCGCTCCGTGTCCCCC
This sequence comes from Rhodocyclaceae bacterium, assembly GCA_036391735.1. Classification (GTDB taxonomy): domain Bacteria; phylum Pseudomonadota; class Gammaproteobacteria; order Burkholderiales; family Rhodocyclaceae; genus Nitricoxidireducens. Next base: position 694 of record DASVZI010000013.1, on the reverse strand, counting down.
GGCCCGGATAAGGCAGAGGCCCGGGCCTCCTCCTTTACCTGCGCGTCGACGATCCCCCGCCACCCCCGGCTCGGCGCCTTGGCGTGACGGCGCCACCGGAGGGGTGATGGGGTGCCCTGTTCCACGTAGGTAAAGGAGGAGGCGGACGCCTTATCGGGTTTGTCCGCCGGGGGACACGCAGCAGCGGTAACCCCCCGTCGCCCATGGCGGGTATACAGCCGCCGATGTCAGGTGTTCTGCACCACGATGTTCGGGAACTTCGCGCTCATGTCCTTGGCCTTCTCGGCCAGCTTCACGCCAATGCGCCGCGCGATGCCGCGATAGATCTCGGCGGGACGGCCGTTCGGGTCGGAGACGACCGTCGGGTGGCCGCTGTCGACCTGCTCGCGGATCTTGATGTCCAGCGGCAGGGCGCCGAGCATCTCGACGTCGTAGTCCTTGGCCATCAGCTCGCCGCCGCCGGAGCCGAAGATGTGCTCCTCGTGGCCGCACTTCGAGCAGATGTGGATGCTCATGTTCTCGACGATGCCGAGGATCGGGATGCCCACCTTCTCGAACATCTTCAGCCCCTTCCTCGCGTCGATCAAGGCGATGTCCTGCGGCGTGGTGACGATGACGGCGCCGGTCACGGGCACCTTCTGCGCCAGGGTCAGCTGCACGTCACCGGTGCCGGGAGGCATATCCACGACCAGGT
>DASVZI010000012.1:0-4127 GCA_036391735.1 Rhodocyclaceae bacterium | reverse complement strand
TGACGTAGCGCTGCAGCCGCCCGAGCAGGATGCCGGCCGCACGGGCGACCTTCGGCAGGCGCTCCGGGCCGATCACGACCAGCGCCACGAGCCCGATGAGGATCAGTTCGCCCGAAGAAAACATGGATGATGCCCGCTTGCAGAAAAAACGAGCGGGGCCTACCCGCTCGTCCGGCTGCCAGGGAGAACCCCGTCAGGCCTTCTCTTTCTTGGCCTCGCCCTCGATGGTCTGGCCGGTGTGTTCGCCTTGCCGCGGCAGTGCTTCGGCCGGCTTGTCGCCTTCCGCGGTGCCTTCGCGCATGCCCTGCTTGAAGCCCTTGACTGCGCCGCCGAGGTCCTCGCCGATGTTGCGCAGCTTCTTGGTGCCGAAGATCAGCATGACGATCACCAAGACGATCAGCCAATGCCAGATGCTGAAACTACCCATTGCCGTCTCCTAACGTCTCGGCAGCATTGCACCGAGTGGATCGGGGCCGCCGAGTATGTGAACGTGGAGATGATACACCTCCTGCTGTCCGATCCTTCCGGTGTTGACGATCATCCGGAAGCCATCGTTCAGTCCCTGGCTGCGCGCCAGCTCCCCGGATTTCGCCATGATCTTGCCCAACACGGCCTGATGGCTCATGTCGGCCTCGTTCAGGGAGGCGATGTGCTGCTTCGGGATGATCATGAAGTGCACCGGGGCGTGCGGGTGGATATCGTGGAAGGCGAAGATATCCTCGTCTTCAAAGACCTTCTTCGACGGGATCTCCCCGCGCACGATCTTGCAGAAGATGCAATCGCTCATGTTCCTATTCCTTGCGCGAACGCTTCTCGTCGATTCCCGAAATGCCTTCGCGGCGACGGAACTCGACCATGATGTCGTCCACCCCGATGTCGAAATGGCTCATCAGCACGAGGCTGTGAAACCACAGGTCGCAGACCTCGCGCACCAGGTGCAGGCGGTCGGCATCCTTCGCCGCCATGATGACTTCGGCGGCTTCCTCGGCGACCTTCTTGCAGATGGCGTCGGTACCTTTGGCGTACAGGCTGGCGACGTAGGAGGATTCCGGCGCTGCCCCCTTGCGTTCTTCCAGCGTCTGCTGGACGCGGCGGATGACTTCGAGGTCGATCACTTGTAAATCTCCCTGGGATCCTTGAGAACCGGCTCCACGTCGCGCCACTTCTCCGACTTGAGCTCGTGGAAGAAGCAGCTGCGGCGGCCGGTGTGACAGGCGATGCCGCCGACCTGCTCGATCTTCAGCAGCACGACATCCTTGTCGCAGTCGGTGCGCATCTCGAGCACCTTCTGGAAGTGGCCCGACTCCTCGCCCTTGTGCCACAGCTTGCGGCGCGAGCGCGACCAGTACACCGCCTGGCCGGTCTCGGCGGTCTTTTCGAGCGCCTCTCGATTCATCCAGGCGAACATCAGCACCTCGCCGGTCTGCGCGTCCTGCGCGATGGCCGGCACCAGGCCCTGCTCGTCCCACTTCACTTCGTTGAGCCACTTCTTGGGCATCAGAGCCTCACTTCGATTCCGCGCTCGCGCATGTATTCCTTGGCCTGGCGGACAGTATATGCACCGTAATGGAAGATGCTGGCTGCCAGCACGGCATCGGCGCGTCCTTCGGTGACGCCGTCGGCCAGGTGCTGGAGGTTGCCGACGCCGCCGCTGGCGATCACCGGGATGCCCACCGCGTCCGACACCGCGCGCGTGAGCGCGAGGTCGAAGCCGTTCTTGGTGCCGTCGCGGTCCATACTGGTGAGCAGGATCTCGCCGGCGCCGAGCGCTGCCACCCGTTTCGCCCATTCGATGGCGTCGAGTCCGACGTTCTTGCGGCCACCGTGGGTAAACACCTCCCACTTGCCGGGGCTGGTCTGCTTGGCGTCGATGGCGACGACGATGCATTGCGAGCCAACCTTGGCCGATGCCTCGGCGACGAGTTCCGGGTTGTTCACCGCCGCGGTGTTCATGCTGACCTTGTCGGCGCCGGCATTGAGCAATCGCCGCACGTCCTCGATCCTGCGCACGCCGCCGCCGACCGTGAGGGGAATGAACACCTGTTCCGCGCAGGCCTCGACGATGTGCAGGATGATGTCGCGCTCGTCGGAACTCGCGGTGATGTCTAGGAAGGTGATCTCGTCGGCGCCCTGCTCGTCGTAGCGACGCGCCACCTCGACCGGATCGCCGGCGTCGCGCAGGCTGACGAAGTTGACGCCCTTGACGACGCGGCCGGCATTGACGTCGAGGCAGGGAATGATGCGCTTGGCGAGCATCAGGCGGGACTCAGCTTGTCCGCCTCGGCTTGGGCCTGCTTGAAATCCAGCTTGCCCTCGTAGATGGCGCGGCCGGTGATGGCGCCCATGATGCCTTCGTCCTCGACCTCGCAAAGGGCCTGGATGTCTTTCAGGCAGGCGATGCCGCCGCTGGCGATGACGGGGATCTTGAGCGCCTGCGCCAGCTTGACCGTGGCTTCGATATTGACGCCGCTCATCATGCCGTCGCGGCCGATGTCCGTGTAGATGACCGCTTCGACGCCGTAATCCTCGAATTTCTTGGCCAGGTCGACGACGTCGTGGCCGGTCATCTTCGACCAGCCGTCGACCGCGACCTTGCCGTCCTTGGCATCGAGGCCGACGATGATGTGGCCGGGGAAGGCGCCGCAGGCGTCGTGCAGGAAACCGGGGTTCTTGACCGCGGCCGTGCCGATGATGACGTAGCTGATGCCGTCGTCGAGGCAGCGCTCGATGGTATCCAGATCGCGGATGCCGCCGCCGAGCTGGACCGGGATTTCGGCGCCGACTTCCTTGAGGATGGCCTTGATGGCCGGCTCGTTCTTGGGCTTGCCGGCAAACGCGCCGTTGAGGTCGACGAGGTGGAGCCTCTTCGCCCCCTGGTCGATCCAGTGCCGCGCCATGGCGGCGGGATCTTCGGAGAAGACGGTCGCATCGTCCATGGCGCCTTGCTTGAGGCGCACGCAATGGCCGTCCTTGAGGTCGATTGCGGGGATCAGCAGCATGATGGGAAAGGGTCGGGAGTCGGGGAATGTTGCGTCAGGAAGGTTGCCATGCCATGAAATTCGCGAGCAGGCGCAGACCGGCCTGTGCGCTCTTCTCCGGATGGAACTGGGTGGCGAAAATGTTAGCGCGCGCCACTGCGCTGGTAAAGGTTATGCCGTAGCCGGTGGAGCCGGCGATGATCTCCGCCGAAGCCGGTTCGACGTAATAGCTGTGCACGAAGTAGAAGCGGGCGCCGTCCTCGATGCCGGCCCACAGCGGATGCGCTTCCGCCTGGAGCACCTGGTTCCAGCCCATGTGCGGCACCTTGAGGCCTTCGGCGGCCATGACGTCCTGCGGCAGGCGGCGCACCCGGCCCGGCAGGATGCCGAGACCGCCGACATCGCCTTCCTCGCTGTGCTCGAACAGCATCTGCAAGCCGATGCAGATGCCGAGGAAAGGCTTGCTGCGTGCCGCGTCGATCACGGCCGCATCCAGCCCGCGCGCCTTCAGCTCGCGCATGCAGTCGGGCATCGCCCCCTGTCCGGGCACGACGACGCGCTCCGCCGACGCGACGAGCTGCGGATCGGCGGTGACGAGCACTTTGGCAGCAGGAGCGACGTGCTCGATGGCTTTCGCCACGGAACGCAAGTTGCCCATGCCGTAGTCGACGACAGCGACAGTGGTCATAGCGGAAAGACTTAGAGAGATCCCTTGGTCGAAGGTACGCCGGCGGCGCGGGAATCGGGCTCCACCGCCATGCGCAGCGCGCGGGCGAAGGCCTTGAACACCGTCTCCGCCTGGTGGTGGCTGTTGTCGCCGCGCAGTCCGTCGACGTGGACGGTGATTGCAGCGTGATTGACCAGGCCTTGGAAGAACTCGCGCACCAGGTCGACGTCGAACTCGCCGATCGTCGGCCGCGTGAACGGCACCTCGAACACCAGCCCCGGACGGCCCGACAGATCGACGACGACGCGCGACAGCGCTTCGTCGAGCGGCACATAGGCGTGGCCATAGCGGCGCAGGCCCTTCTTGTCGCCGATCGCCTGTCCGAGCGCCTGCCCCAGCGTGATGCCGATGTCCTCGACGGTGTGATGCGCGTCGATATGCAGGTCGCCCTTGGCTTCGATCTCGAGATCGATCAGCCCATG
>DASVZI010000011.1:0-3443 GCA_036391735.1 Rhodocyclaceae bacterium | reverse complement strand
CCTCTACGCCTGGAACCCGCAGCACTTCCCCGATCCGTTCTTCGTGCTGTTCTCCGGCGGCCTGGTGCTCGGCGCGGTTTACATGGCGACCGACATGGCGACCTCGCCCGTGACGCCGCGCGGCATGTGGATCTACGGCGGTGTGATCGGCGTCCTCACCGTGGCGATCCGCTACGCCGGCGGCCTGCCGGAAGGCGTCATGTACGCCATCCTGATCGGCAACGCGCTGACGCCGCTGATCGAGCGCATCACGCAGCCCGCTGCGTTCGGCGTGGCGAAGAAGAAGAAGGAGGAGACCAAGTGAGCGAGCACGCCATGCCCCAGGACGTGACGTCCACCTTCTCGCTGATCCGCGCGCTGGGCATCGTCTCCGCGGTCTGCGGCCTCATCATCGTCGCCACCTACCAGCTGACGCTCGACGCCGCCAACGCCAACCGCCGCATTGCCACGGAGCGCGCGGTGTTCAAGGTGCTGCCGGAGGCCAAGTCGATCCAGGAATACAGCGCCCTGCCGGGCGGCGGCATCGCCCCGGCCAGCGGCGGCGAAGGCAGCAGTCCCGCGGGCGCGGTGAAGTTCTATGCCGCCTACGACGGCGACAACAAGCTGGTCGGCATTGCGGCCGAAGGCGCGGCCAAGGGCTACGCCGACACCGTGCGCGTGATGTTCGGCTACAAGCCCGACTGCCAGTGCGTCACCGGCTTCGGCGTGGTCTCCATGCGGGAGACCCCCGGCATCGGCGACAAGATCTACACCGACAAGGCCTTCCTGGCGAACTTCGAAGCGCTCGACCTCAAGCTCAACGCCGACCTCTCGGCGCTGGCCAACGAGGTGAAGGTCGTCAAGCACGGCACCAAGAACCAGCCGTGGCAGATCGATGCCATCGCCGGCGCGACCATCACCTCGCGCGCCGTCGGCAAGGGCATCGACGAGACGGCCCAGCACCTGCTGCCGAAGCTCTACCCCAACCTCGAGAAGCTCAAGGTGAAGTCATGAACACCCCGTTCAACGTCCCCTCCAACTGGCAGGAATTCACCGAAGGCCTGTGGGAGCGCAATCCGGTCTTCGTGATGGTGCTCGGCATGTGCCCGACGCTGGCCGTGACGGTGTCCGCCATCAACTCGATCTCGATGGGGCTGGCGACCACCTTCGTGCTGGCCGCTTCGTGCTGGCTGGTCTCGGCGCTGCGCAAGGTGATCCCGAAGGAAGTCCGCATCGCCAGCTACATCGCCATCATCGCCACCTTCGTCACGGTGGTCGACTACGCGATCCAGGCGATCAGCCTCGACCTCTACCAGGCGCTCGGCGCCTACATCCAGCTGATCGTCGCCAACTGCCTGGTGCTCGGCCGGGCCGAGGCGCATGCGGCCAAGGTGTCGCCGGTTCCCGCGACACTCAACGCGGTCGGCATGGGCCTGGGCTTCACGCTCGGCCTCACCATGATCGGCGGCGTGCGCGAAATCCTCGGCAGTGGCACGCTGCTCGGCATCTCGCTGTTCGGGCCGAACTTCCAGCCCTGGGTGGTGATGGTCCTGCCGCCGGGCGGCTTCTTCGTCATGGGCGGCTGGCTGCTGGCCTTCGCCATCTGGCGCAAGTATCGCGACAAGATAATGTCCACGCCTGAAAAGGAGAGCGTCCATGGCGCGTGAGTCCCTCGGCCAGATCCTGGTCACCACCATCCTCTCGGGCAACTTCGTGCTGGCGATGTTCCTCGGCATGTGCCCGTTCCTCGGCGTCACGCACAGCGTCAGCCTGGCGTTCCCGCTCGGCCTCGCGACGACCTTCGTCATCATCATCGCCTCGCTGTCGGCCTACGCCATCAACATCGTGCTGTCGATGCTGCACCTCGAGTTCCTGCGGCTGATCTGCTACATCGTGGTGATCGCCGCCTCGGTGCAGCTGGTCGAGATGTTCGTCAAGAAGCAGAGCCCGGCGCTGTTCCGCGCACTCGGCATCTACCTGCCGCTCATCACCACCAACTGCGCGGTGCTCGGCGTGGCGCTGTTCCAGACCGCCCGCGAATACGACTTCGCGCAGTCGCTGACCTTCGCCACCGGCGGCGGCATCGGCTTCACCATCGCGCTGGTGCTGCTTGCCAGCGTGCGCGAGCGCATCCAGCTCTCCGACGTGCCGGGCGTGCTGCAGGGCACGGCCATGTCGCTGATGCTGGCGGGCATCCTGTCGCTCTCGTTCATGGGCTTCGCGGGCCTCGGCGGCGGAGCCTGAGCCGTGACCTACGTGCTGACGATGGTCTTCATCTTCGCGCTGCTGGTCGCCGGCATCGCGATCGACAAGCTTTACCATCGCTTCGCCCGCAAGAACCCGCAGCTCGGGCCGTTCCGGCCCGAGGGCATGCAGGATTGCTGCAACTGCGAGGCCGGAAGCGGCTGCAGCGACAAGGCCTCGTGCGCCACCGCGGCGCCGGCCGAGGCGCCCATCCAGTTCCATCCGCGCTGAATTTCCCACGGCATCCTCCCATGGGTGCAGAATTGCGGGAGCACGGCACGGGGAGGGCAGGCTGATGATGATGCGCCACAAGAAGGAAATGCTCGCGCTGCTCGCCAGGGTGAAGGAGCAGCTGGGGCCGCTGGAAAAGTGGTCCGAAGATGCGCTGATGCAGCTGGACAAATGGGCGTCCGATCTGCGCTCGGAGATCGGCAACGAAGGGGTGGTGCGGGACGAGCGTCCCGATTACTCCGACTAGGGCGCGTACAGCGCCGACATGTCCCCGAAGATGCGGTAATCGAACGCGGCGCCGTCCCGGCGCCTCATCACGTTGGCGAACGGCACCGTGAGAAGGCTGCCGTCCAGTCGCGCATAGGTGACGCTGCCGCAGCAGATCGTCGCCTCCCCCGATTGCCAGGACTCCTCGAGCACGTGCTCGAGCCCCGCGATGCTCGCGAAGAAGCCGCCGACCATGGCGGCGATGGCCTCTCTCCCTTCGACGGCCGGCAGGTTGCCGAACTGGAAGCGGGCATCGGGCGTCAGGTGGGCGACGAAGGCCTGCGCATCCTTGGCGTCGATGGCGGAGAAGAGGCTGCGCAGCCAGGTCTGCTGGTCCATGGGGGTCCCGGTGCTGAAGGTCCTTGGCACTTTAGGCCGAGGAGGGCGTGGCGGCCTTGATCCGGATCATTTGGCGACCACGGGAATGGGGGCGGCCGCCCCCGGGGCCGCCACTCGGGTACGGAACGGATTGCCGCTTCCGTGTATCCTTTTCGTCATATTTACATCGAACGTCGCCGTCTGCATGATCCGGCCTTGTCGAATATCGGCAACCGAAAGGCCGAAATACCACAAGACGCTTTTGCGACTTCTATTAGTAACGCGCCAGCAAGGTGCATAGAACGGGAATTGAAGGCAGATGCGGCAATCCAGGGTGGTTGTTTGTCGCGCGAGGCGCGCCATGATGGAAAGCATTCCGTCAATTAGGTTCCCTACTTTACGTT
>DASVZI010000010.1:0-5004 GCA_036391735.1 Rhodocyclaceae bacterium | reverse complement strand
GCTGCAGCCACCTGGGCGATGGCCTCGGTGCTGCCGTACCACGGCCACGAGCCGCTCGAGGTGGCGCTGCTTGCGCTGTTCGCGGTCCTGTTCTTCTGGGTCTCGGCCGGATTCTGGACGGCGGTGATGGGCTTCGCGGTGCTGCTCGCCGGCGGCGACCGCCATGCCATCAGCGCCAGCGCCGCCGCCGACGCGCCGCTCGACGGCGAGGCACGCACGGCAGTCATCATGCCGATCTGCAACGAGGACGTCGCGCGCGTGTTCGCCGGGCTGCGCGCCACCCACGATTCGGTGGCGCGTGCCGGCGACCTGGCGCACTTCGACTTCTTCGTGCTGAGCGACAGCTCGGACCCCGATCTGCGCGTCGCCGAGGTCGAGGCCTGGTTTCGCCTGTGCCGCGATGCGGCCGCCTTCGGCCGCGTCTTCTATCGCTGGCGTCGCCACCGCCTCAAGCGCAAGAGCGGCAACGTCGCCGACTTCTGCCGGCGCTGGGGCTCCCGGTATCGCTACATGGTGGTGCTCGACGCCGACAGCGTGATGAGCGGCGAATGCCTGGGACGGCTGGCTCGCCTGATGGAAGCGAACCCCGAGGTCGGCATCATCCAGAGCGCGCCGCGCGCCGCGGGCCGCGAAACGCTGCACGCGCGCATCCAGCAGTTCGCCAACCGCGTGTATGGGCCGCTATTCACCGCCGGCCTGCATTTCTGGCAGCTCGGCGAGGCGCACTACTGGGGACACAACGCCATCATCCGCATCCGCCCGTTCATGCGCCATTGCGCGCTGGGACGGTTGCCGCGGCGCGGTCGCGCGCCGGTGGAGATCCTGTCGCACGACTTCGTGGAAGCGGCGCTGATGCGCCGCGCCGGCTGGGGCGTATGGATCGCCTACGATCTGCCGGGCAGTTACGAGGAGATGCCGCCGAATCTGCTCGACGAACTCAAGCGCGATCGCCGCTGGTCCCAGGGCAATCTCATCAACGCCCGGCTGCTGGCCGCGGAGGGCCTGCATGCGGCCCACCGCGCCGTGTTCACCATCGGCGTGATGGCCTACCTGTCGTCCCCGCTGTGGTTCCTGTTCCTGCTGCTGTCGACCGCGCTCGCCGCCATCCACGTCCTGGTGCCGCCCAAGTACTTCAGCCAGCCGTACCAGCTGTTCCCCGACTGGCCTGAATGGCACGCCGCCTGGGCCGTACTGCTGTTCGGCGCCACCGCGGCGCTCCTGTTCGCGCCCAAGCTGTTGAGCGTCGCGCTGCTGTGGCGGCAGGGCACGCGGGGCTTCGGCGGCCGCCTGCGGCTGCTGGCCGGCGTGCTGGCCGAGATGCTCTATTCGATGCTGCTGGCACCCATCCGCATGCTGTTCCACAGCCAGTTCGTCGCCGCGACGCTGGCGGGACGGCATGCGGGCTGGAAGTCTCCGCCGCGCAGCGACGAGGCCACCGGCTGGCGGGAGGCTGCGCAGCGCCACGGCTGGCACACCGCGCTTGGCGCCGCTTGGGCGGTGCTCGTCTACTGGGTGAATGCGTCCTACCTGTGGTGGCTGCTGCCGGTCATCGTGCCGCTGCTGCTGGCGATGCCCCTGTCGGCATGGTCGAGCCGCGCCTCGGTGGGGCGCTGGTTTCGGCGGGCCGGCTTGTTCCTGATCCCCGAGGAGGAGGATCCGCCGCCCGAGCTGCGCTGCCTCCGAAGTTGGCTCGGACATGCCGGACCCGCGCACGGGTTCCGCGGCGCCGTCGTGGATCCGCTGACCAACGCCATCCTGGGCGCGGCGGCTTGCAGGACAGGCCGCCCACACGGCGCGGCGCGCGCAGCGCAGCGTGCACTGGTCGCCGACGCCGTGGAGGGGCCGCGCGGCTTCGGCGCCTCGCGCCAGTTGCAACTGCTCGACGATGCGGCGGCGCTGAGCGAGGTCGGCCTGCGCGTCTGGCTGTCGAACACGGCGTTCCGCCGCTGGCGCCCGTTCGCGGGGCGCGCGCCGTGAAGCGCCGCGAAGTCCTCAAGGCTGCGGCAGCGCTGGGCATCGCGGGGCGCTGGATGGATGCCGCCGCGGAGGAGACGCGCTTCGATTACGCCTGGCTCAAGGGGCAGGCGCGCGCACTCGCGGCGCGTCCGTGGCAGGCGCCGGCAGGGCACCTGCCCGCGTCGGTCGCCCGCCTCGATTGGGACGGCTACCAGGCGATCCGCTTCCGCCCGTCGCGCGCGCTATGGGCGGGGGACGGATTGCGCTTCCGGCTGGAGTTCTTCCACCTTGGGCTGTTCTACAAGACGCCCGTCCGCCTGCACGAGGTACGAGCCGGCCGTGCGCGCGAGATCGCCTACGACCCGACGATGTTCGATCATGCCGGCAGCGGCCTCGCGACGGCGCGGTTGCCGCGGGATCTTGGCTTCGCCGGCTTTCGCGTGCACTTCCATGCCGACTGGCGGCGCGATGTGGCGGCCTTTCTCGGCGCCAGCTACTTCCGCGCCGTGGGAGGCGAGATGCAGTACGGCCAGTCGGCGCGCGGGCTGGCCGTCGACTGCGGCATGGACCGCCCCGAGGAATTCCCGCAGTTCGTCGCGTTCTGGTTCGAGCGTCCGGCGCGGGACGACGACCACCTGACCATTTGGGCGCTGCTCGATTCGCCGAGCGTGACCGGCGCCTACCGCTTCATCGTGACGCCCGGTGGCACGCTGGAGATGGAGGTGGACGCCGCGCTCTATCCGCGCCGCGCGAGCGCCCGGCTCGGCATCGCGCCACTGACCAGCATGTTCGACTATGGCACCGGCGACCGGCGCGCGGCGAACGACTGGCGGCCGCAGATCCACGACAGCGATGGACTGTCGATGTGGACGGGCAGCGGCGAATGGATCTGGCGGCCGCTCGCCAATCCCGCCGGCGCGCAGGTCAGCCTCTTCGCGGAGGAAGATCCGCGCGGCTTCGGCTTGCTGCAGCGGGATCGCAGCTTCGATCACTACCAGGACGACGGCGCCTACTACGATCGGCGTCCCAGCGTGTGGGTCGAGCCGAAGGCGGGCTGGGGGCGCGGCAGCGTCGAGCTGGTCGAGCTGCCCGCCCGCGACGAAACGGCCGACAACATCGTGGCGTTCTGGAATCCCGCGCAGCCTGCGCAGCCCGGCGAAGAACTGCTGTTCGGCTACCGGCTTCACTGGGGGGCGCGCATGCCGTATGGCTCGGCGCTTGGGCAGGTGGTTGCGACGCGCACCGGCGTGGGCGGCGTCGTGGGCCGGCGGCGCACCCATTTTTCCTGGCGCTTCGTCGTCGACTTCGCCGGAGGGCCGCTCGGCATGCTGGGGCGCAATGCCGCGGTGGAGCCGGTCATCACCGCCTCTCGCGGCGACATCGAGATTCCCTCGGCGCGGCCGCTCGATCCGCTCGGCGGCTACCGCGCCATGTTCGACCTGAGCCCCGGCGAGGCCGGCACCGAGCCGGTGGAACTGCGGCTGTTCCTGCGCCTGGACGGACAGGCGCTGTCCGAGACCTGGCTGTATCGGTGGACGCCGCCGCCGGCCGCGGAACGCGCCGCCCTGCTCGACGGCGCACGATCCGGAAGATTCGAAGACTAGGCGGCGGCGAGGACACGCTCGCGCGGCGCCGCGAAGGCCGCGGGGCGCGACTTGTCCGCCGGCTGCAGCACCGAATCCAGCGTAATGGTACCGAGGTACTGGATCAGGTGGTCATCGAGCCGTTCCCAGAAGGCGGCGGCGACTTCGCGGCGCTTGCTGGCGCGTGCACTCTTGCCGTCCTCGTCGACCACGCTGACGATGTCGGCCACCGAGATCGCCGAAAGGCGCTTGTTCAACTGGTAGCCGCCGCCGGGCCCTCGCGCGCTGCGGACCAGGCCGTGCTGCCGCAGGCGGCGGAACAGCTGCTCTAGATAGGAGAGCGAAACGCCGAGGCGTTCGCTGATGGTCACCAGCGCGACCGGTACATGCGCGCCATGCTCGGCGACGTCGAGCATGGCATTGATGGCGATGCGGCTCCTTGAATTGATCCTCATGAGGCAGGTCTCTCTGTCTTGTCTTATTAGGGGTGGGCGCAGTCCGGCCCGTGGAGACGAGCTTAGGTGCGCCAGGGAAAGTCCGCAATCGGGTTAACCTCATAACGATCCGGGTTTCTTTCTATCCTTAGTAATAACTATTGCCGGCGTGCCGCTGTTTCCGGTCGCCGAGTCCCCCTTGACTGTTGACGGATGGGAATTCCCGAGTATCATTCAAACGATCGTTTGAAACCCTTGTTTGCCGCACCGCAACATGGCCAACGTCACCGAAATCTCCGACACCCGCACGCGCATCCTCGATGCCGCCGAACGCCTCTTCGTCGAGCACGGCCTCGAGGCCACCACCTTGCGCATGATCACTGCCGAAGCGCAGGCGAACATCGCCGCGGTCAACTACCACTTCGGGTCGAAGGAGGCGCTGATCGAGGAATTGTTCCGCCGCCGCCTGACCTGGCTCAACGAGCAGCGGCTGGCGGCGCTCGACCGGCTCGAGGCCGAGGCCGGCGACGCGCCGGTCAAGCCGCGGTTGATCGTCGAGGCCTTCTTCGGCGTCGCCATCCGCATGGCCGCCGATACCGAGGGCGGCGGCCGCAACTTCATGCGCCTGCTGAGCCGCACCTACACGGAGCCGGCGGAGTTCGTGAAGAACTTTCTGGCCGAGGAATACGCGCTCGTCCTGGCCCGCTTCAAGAAGGCCTTCTTCAAGGCGCTGCCGGACGTGCCGCAGGAGGAGTTCCTGTGGCGTTTCCATTTCATGCTCGGCGCCATGTCCTATGCCGTGTCCGGCGCCGATGCCATCAACGTCGTCGGCGAAGGCAAGCTCGAGTTCGACAACGCCGGCGATCCCGATGCGCTCTACGCGCGGCTGATGAGCTTCCTCATCGGCGGCCTGCGCGCCCCCCTGCCGGAACTGCCGGCCAAGCAGTCCAAGAAGCCGCACCGCAAGGCGGCCTGACCAGAAGGAGAAACGACATGATGTGGATTCTCGCCCTCGTTGCCGTCGTCGCCGC
>DASVZI010000009.1:0-4764 GCA_036391735.1 Rhodocyclaceae bacterium | reverse complement strand
GCCGAAGTGGCCGACATCGCCTTCGACTGCGTGGCCTGCGGCCTCTGCGCGCTGCGCTGCCCGGCCGAGCTGATCCAGCACGAGGTCGGCATCCTGTCCAAGCGCCTCACCGGCCGCTACCTGCGCAAGGAAAGCAGCGAGGTCGACGAGCGTCTCGAGCAGGTCCGCTCGGGCAAGTTCGAATCCGAATATGCGGAGCTGATGGCGATGGACAAGACGACGCTGTCGAAGCTGTACTACGACCGCGACATCGAGCCCTGATCGACGGCGACACGAACACACTATTGGAGTCCCCACGATGTATCCCGAATATCTTGCCGAATCGCTGAAAGCCGTCGAGCGCACCCGCGCCAAGCGCCTTGAACTCGCCCTCACGGGCAAGCCCGTGTTCCCGCCCATGGACGCGTACCAGCGCAAGGACGTGCTTTCCAAGTACCACCCCGACTTCGCGCCGGGCTCCAAGCGCGTCGTGCGCATCGGCCCCAACCGCGGCGAGGAGTTGACGACGGAAGTGGCCGAGATGCTCGAAGCCCACTCGATGATCGAGCCGAAGCTGATGGACATCCATCTGCGCGAGCCCGACTACGAGACCGACCTCTTGATCATCGGCGGCGGCGGCGCCGGCTGCTGGGCGGCCATCACCGCGGCACGCAACGGCTGCAAGTCGCTGATCGCCACCAAGCTGCGCATGGGCGACGCCAACACCATGATGTCCGAGGGCGGCATGCAGGCGGCGGTATCGCGCACCGACTCGCCGACGCGCCACTTCCTCGACGCCATGGGCGGCGGCCACTTCGAGAACGTGCCCGAGCTGGTCAAGGTGCTGACCCAGGACGGTCCGGACGTGGTGCGCGACCTCGAGAATCTGGGGGTGATCTGGGACAAGATGGAAGACGGCGACATGCAGGTGCTGCACGGCGGCGGCACGTCCAGGAAGCGCATGGTCTCCTGCCGCGACCTGATCGGCGCCACCATCATGCGCACGCTGATGGACGAGGTGAAGAACCATCCCGACATGATCGCCGTGCGCGAGTTCGAGCCGGCGGTCGAGTTGATCCTCGACGACAACGGCCACTGCGCCGGCGCCGTGCTCTACAGCCTGGACACCGAGCAGTTCCTCACCGTGAAGGCCAAGTCGGTGGTCATCACCACCGGTGGCTTCGGCCGGCTGCACATCCGCGGCTTCGCCACTACCAACCACTACGGCGCCACCGGCGACGGCCTGGTGATGGCCTACCGCGCCGGCGCGAACCTCAAGTTCATGGACTCGGTGCAGTACCACCCGACCGGCGCGGTGTTCCCCGAGCAGATCGCCGGCTTCCTGGTGACCGAGAAGATCCGCGGCGCCGGCGGCCAGCCGCTCAACAAGAACGGCGAGCTGTTCGTCTTCCCGCGCGAGCCGCGCGACGTCGAATCCGCCGCGATCATCCGCGAGTGCAGTCCCGATCGCAACATGGGGGTCGACACCTACGCCGGCCGCCTGGGCGTCTGGCTCGACTCGCCGATCATCGACATGATCCACGGCGAAGGCTACGTGCGCCACCAGTTCCCCGGCATCTGCCGCCAGTTCGACCGCTTCGGCATCGACATCGCCAAGCAGCCGATGCTGATCTACCCGTCGCTGCACTACCAGAACGGCGGCATCGGCATCAATGAGCGCTGCGAGACCAACATCCCCGGCCTGTACGTGGCGGGCGAGGCCTCCGGCGGCGTGCATGGCCGCAACCGCCTGATGGGCAACTCGGTGCTCGACTACAACGTCTTCGGCCGCCGCGCCGGCCAGTACGCCAGCGAGTACGCCAAGTCCGCGAAGCTCGGCAAGCTGCACGTCAACCACGTTGCCGCGCACGCCGCCGAACTGGAGCGCGAGGGCATCGTGACCGACCTGGTGTCGCCGCTGATCCTGCCGTCCTACACGCCGGAAGACGTGAAGATCCAGCAGATGGCTCGCCTGGGCAACATCCCGGCGCGTCATTCGATGCTCCGCAGCCGCTTCACCCCGGGCGAGCGGAAGACGCACCTGTAAGCTAGTTGTTGCTCGAACCCCTTGGCGCTTAACCCGCCAAGGGCGACGGGGGATCGCTTCGTGTCCCCCGTCGGCCGCTGCGCGGCCTCCTCCTCCTTTACCTACGCGTCGACGATCCCCCGCCACCCTCGGCTGGGCGGAACGGCCCAAGGCCGGACTAGAATCGTGGCTATTCGTTCCGGGACTCGGGGGGCAGATGCAGAAGAAGAACAAGAGGCGTCCGGCGCAACGGCCGTTGATCGCCGCCATCGCCGTGGCATTCGTCCTCGCCGTCGCCGCCATTCCGGCCAAGGCCGATCTCGGAGCACAATCTTTCAGCGACGGTGCGTCCCATACGGTGACCGACAACATCGTCGCGTCGGGCAACATTGGTCTTGACGTTTTCAATGCCGGTACCGTCGTCAACATGAGCGGGTATTCCATTACCGGCGATTTTGGCGTGGAGGCATGGGCTGGCGGACGCATCAATTTGACCAACGTGGCTGTCACTGCGGACGGCAACGGCGGTACCGCCGGCGTGATCAGCCTCGGAACAACGGCCGTCGTTGCCATGACCGGGGGGGCCATCGCTGCCACCGGAAGAAGTATGGGAGCATTTGTGCGTGCCGGCTTCATGAGCCTGAACGGCGTCAGGATCAGCACAGATGGCGGCTACGGCGCTACCACGGACGTCAGTGGCACTATGAACCTGACCGGCAGTTCCATCACGGTCCGCGGCGACGACACCTTCGGTTTGATATCGAACGGTGGCGGTTCGATCACTATGGCAGGCGGCTCCCTTACCGCCACCGGCGCTCGCAGCCACGCGGTTGCGGCATTTGGCGGCACCATCGCGATCAACAACGTCGACATCACTGCTCCCGGCGCCGACAGCTATGCGCTTTACAGCCGGGGTAGTGGCACCATCAGCGCCACGGTCAGCGGCCAGCAGATATCCGGCGCCGGCGGCCTGATCTATGCAGACACCGGTTCCACCACCAATCTCATCGCCACCGGCACCAGCCGCCTCTACGGCACCACGGCCATGAATGGTAGTGGTGCCGCCAACCTCACCCTGGGCGGTAACGCGGTTTGGACGATGCCGGGCGATTCCGCGCTGACCACGCTAGCCATGAACGGGGGCACCGTCAGCTTCACCGCTCCGTCAGGCGGCTACAAGACGCTCGGCATTGCCGGCAGCCTTTCCGGCAGCGGCGGCGTCTTCAGGTTGAACGCCAGCCTCCCCACCGGCCAGAGCGACCTCTTCGAGATCCACGGCGCGGCGTCCGGCAGCCACCAGGTCTTCGTCGTCGCCCAGGGAGGCCCCGGCAACCCCTACCAGGCGGTCAAGGTCGTCGACCTCAACGAGGTTGCCGCGAACACCGCCGTATTCAGCGGCGGCGGCGACATCGGTCCGTACCGCTACGGCGTCGCCAGAGGGGCCGTCGTGCCCGCCGGCTATGCCGGCATCGGCAGCCCCGACGACATCTATCTGTACAACACCCTCGCTCCGTCGACGCCGGCCAGCGCGGCGGTCAGCACCGCCGCGTCCTCCGGCGTCCTGTGGTACGGCGAGATGAACGACATCAAGAAGCGCCTGGGCGAATTGCGCCTCGGGGCCCCGACCGACAACGTCTGGGCGAGGACCCACGCCGAAAAGCACGTCATCAAGCCGCGTGGCGGACAATCGTTCGACCAGCTATCCCACGGTCTGGAAGTCGGCAGCGACAAGGCTTCCGGTTTCGACGGCGGCACGCGCTACCTCGGGTGGGTGGCGGGCATCGGCCGCGCCGACAACAGTTTCGATGCAGGCGGCAGCGGCGTTTCGGACAGCGTCTTCCTCGGCGCCTACGGCTCGTGGCTGGCCGATGACGGCGTCTATCTCGACGTCGTGGGCAAGTACAACCGGTTCCGCCACGCCTTCAGCGCGCCCTTGCTGGGCGGCGGCAGCGACAGCGCCGCCTACGGCACGACCGGCTTCGGTTTCTCGGTGGAGGCCGGCCGGCGCATGGAGCGGAACGACGGCGTCTTTGTTGAACCCCAGGTCGAGCTTGCGACCTTGCGATCACAGGGCAAGGACTACACGACGGCGAACGGCTTACGCGTGGCGGCGCCGGCAGCCAATTCGCTGCAACTGCGGCTGGGTGCGGCCTTCGGCAGGAAGACCCTCGTCGAGGGCGGCGCGCGCCAGTTCTACGGCAAGTTGTCGTGGGTCGAGGAACTGGCCGGGCAAGGCCGCACGGCCGTCGATGCGGCGTCCTTCGACGCCAGCCTGAAGGGCGGGCGGCTGGTTCTCGGCCTTGGCGTCATGGAAGACACCGAGAGCCGCCAAATCTACCTCGACGTCGAAACGAGCAGGGGGCCGACCACCAGCAAGCCGTGGGGCTTCAACCTCGGCTGCCGCTGGAAGTTCTAGCTGCCGTCCGCCATCGGTCGGGCGCCCCGGAGTTCGTGACCAAACTGCTCTTATGCCGCGATAAGTCGTCCCCGGTTTCTCGATGTTGTCGACCATGTTTTTGCATTTGAATATCCACATTTAGGGTACGATAGCGGCCTCTACAGAAACACCCGGCCGACCGAAAATCGTTCGGCCATTTTTTTGTCCCCGGAGTCCCCATGAAGATCCGCAAACTCCTGATCGCCAACCGCAGCGAAATCGCGATCCGCGTATTGCGCGCCGCCAACGAGATGGGCATACGCACGGTCACGATCTACTCGAACGAAGACCGCTTCGCGCTGCACCGCTTCAAGGCCGACGA
>DASVZI010000008.1:0-24663 GCA_036391735.1 Rhodocyclaceae bacterium | reverse complement strand
CATCGACCTGACTCCCGTCTCGCTGCTGCCGGCGCTGCGCAATTTCGCCGGCCTGCCGCATCGCGTCGAGAAGATCGCCGAGATCGGCGGTGTCGCCTGGTACGACGATTCGAAGGGCACCAACGTCGGCGCCACCGAGGCGGCTTTGCAGGGACTGGGCCGCAAGGTCATCGTGATCCTCGGCGGGGACGGCAAGGGGCAGGACTTCTCGCCGCTCAAGGAGGCCGTCGGACGCCACGCGCGCGCCGCACTGCTGATCGGCCGCGACGGCCCGCGCATCGGCGCGGCGATCGCCGGTTGCGGCGTGCCGGTATTCGCCGCCGGCAGCCTCGACGAGGCGGTCGAGCGCGCGGCCGAACTCGCGCAGCGGGGCGACGCAGTGTTGCTGTCGCCGGCGTGCGCCAGCTTCGACATGTTCCGCAACTACGAGCATCGCGCGCAGGTGTTCGCTGAAGCGGTGCGGCGCCTGTCGGCGGAGAAGCCGGCGTGAGCGCGGCAGTGTTCTCCTCGGTGCGCCGCAATTCCGCGGCGATCGCGCCGCCCGAGCAGGTCGATCCCTGGCTGCTGTGGCCGGCGCTCGGCCTGCTGATGTTCGGCCTGGTGATGGTCTATTCGGCTTCGATCGCCACGGCCGAAGGCAGCAAGTTCACCGCCTACCAGCCGACCTACTTCCTGGTGCGCCACGCCGTGTTCGTCGCAGTCGGCCTGGTCGCCGGCGTGGTGGCGTTCCAGATTCCGCTGCGCTTCTGGCAGCAGGCGGCACCCTGGGCGTTCATCGTCGGGGTCGTGCTTCTCCTGGTGGTGCTGATCCCGCATGTCGGCCGGGCGGTCAACGGTGCGCAGCGCTGGGTGCCGCTCGGTCCGATCAACCTGCAGCCCTCCGAACTCATGAAGCTGTTCGCCGTGCTCTACGCGGCCGACTACACGACGCGCAAGCTGGCCGACATGGACAGCTTCCGCCGCGGCTTCCTGCCGATGGCGGCGGTGATCGTGTCGGTGGGCTTCCTGCTGCTTCGCGAGCCGGACTTCGGCGCCTTCGTGGTGGTCGCCGCGATCGCCTTCGGCATCGTCTTCCTCGGCGGGGTCAACGCGCGCATCTTCGCCCTGCTGGCGATCGTCGCCGTGGTCAGCTTCGTGCTGCTGATCTGGCTGTCGCCCTACCGGCGGGAGCGCGTGCTCGGCTTCATGGATCCCTGGCAGGACGCCTACGGCAAGGGCTACCAGCTCTCCCACGCGCTGATCGCCTTCGGCCGCGGCGAATGGTTCGGTGTCGGTCTCGGCGCCTCGGTCGAGAAGCTGTTCTACCTGCCAGAGGCGCATACCGATTTTCTGCTGGCGGTGATCGCCGAAGAACTCGGCTTTGCCGGCGTGCTCGTCGTCGTCGCGATGTTCGCGCTCGTGGTGCAGCGCGCCTTCGCCATCGGGCGGCAGGCGGTGACCCTCGACCGGCTCTATGGCGGGCTGGTGGCGCAGGGCATCGGCATCTGGCTCGGCGTGCAGTCCTTCATCAACATGGGGGTCAACATGGGCCTGCTGCCGACGAAGGGCCTGACCCTGCCGCTGATGAGCTTCGGCGGCTCGGGCATCGTGGCCAACTGCGTCGCGCTGGCGCTGCTGTTGCGCGTTGATTACGAAAATCGCGCGTTGATGCGCGGAGAGCAGGTATGAAGACCCGCCACCCCCCAGCCCCCTCCTCGCGGAGGGGGAGCCCAAAGGCTCGCTGCGCTCGCTTGTCTTGGGAAGCCTTACGTTGCTGCGCTCTCGCCGTCGCGCCTCCGGCGCATGGCGTCCGGCCTTGGGGCGGCCCGGCGGCCGGACTCTTCAAGGTGATGCCATGAAGACGCTCCTCGTCATGGCCGGCGGCACGGGCGGCCATATCATGCCTGGGCTGGCAGTCGGCGACTACGCCAAGGCGCAGGGCTGGCGCGTCGTCTGGATGGGCAACCCGGACGGCATGGAGGCGCGGCTGGTACCGCAGCGCGGCTACGAGATGGCTTGGGTGCGCTTCACCGCGCTGCGCGGCAAGGGCCTGGTCCGCAAGCTGCTGCTGCCGTTCAACCTGCTGCGCGGCTTCTGGCAGGCGCTGCGCGAGATCAAGCGCATCCAGCCGGACGTCGTCGTCGGCATGGGCGGCTTCATCACATTTCCCGGCGGCATGATGGCGGTCTGGAAGAACGTGCCGCTGGCGCTGCATGAGCAGAATTCGGTGGCGGGGCTCGCGAATCGCGTGCTGGCCCGCGTCGCCGACCTCGTGCTCACGGGCTTTCCCGAGGTGCTGGCCGGCGGCGACTGGCTCGGCAATCCGGTGCGCGCGGAGATTGCGAAGCTGCCGCCGCCCGCGGAGCGGCTGCGCGGAAGGACCGGTCCGCTGCGCATCCTGGTCGTCGGCGGCAGCCTGGGCGCTCAGGCGCTCAACGAGGCGGTGCCCCGGGCGATGGCGCTGATTCCCGAAGGCGAGCGTCCGGAGGTCGTCCACCAGTCGGGCGAGAAGCATCTCGCCAAGCTGCAGGCCGGCTATGCGGCCGCCGGCGTCCGCGCCAATTGCGTCGCCTTCATCGAGGACATGGCCGGCGCCTATGAATGGGCCGATCTGGTGATCTGCCGGGCCGGGGCGCTCACGGTCGCGGAGCTCTCCGCCGCCGGCGCAGCGAGCATCCTAGTGCCGTTCCCGCATGCCGTGGACGACCACCAGACCGGCAACGCGCGCTTCCTCGCCAATGCCGGGGCGGCGATTCTGCTGCCGCAAAAGGAACTCTCGCCGGAGCGCCTGGCGCTGCTGCGGGACATGAGCCGGGAACAATTGCTGCAGATGGCGGAAAAGGCCAGGGCGCTCGCCAAGCCCGACGCCGCCGCGGCCGTCGCGCGCGCCTGCATGGCGCTGGCGAAGAAGAGGGGGTAGGGGAATGAAGCACAAGGTCAAGCGCATCCACTTCGTGGGCATCGGTGGCTCGGGCATGAGCGGCATCGCCGAAGTGCTCGCCAACCAGGGCTTCGAGATCAGCGGCTCCGATCTCGCCGAGAGCGCGACGACGCGCCGGCTCGCCGCCCAAGGAATTCGCGTCCTCATCGGCCATGCGGCCGGGAACGTCGCCGCGGCCGATGCCGTGGTGGTGTCGACCGCGGTGCGCGAGGACAATCCGGAAGTCGTTGCCGCGCGGGAACGCCGCATCCCGGTCGTGCCGCGCGCCCAGATGCTGGCTGAACTGATGCGCATCAAGCAGGGCGTGGCGATCGCCGGCACCCACGGCAAGACGACTACCACGAGTCTCGTCGCCAGCTGCCTGGCGGAAGGACGGCTCGACCCGACCTTCGTCATCGGCGGCCGCCTCAATTCGGCGGGCGCCAACGCGCGGCTCGGCAGCGGCGAGTTTCTCGTTGCCGAGGCCGACGAGTCCGATGCCTCCTTCCTGTTCCTGTCGCCGGTCATCTCGGTGGTCACCAACATCGACGCCGATCACATGGAGACCTATGGCCACGATTTCGGCCGGCTCAAGCAGGCCTTCGTCGACTTCCTGCACCGGTTGCCGTTCTACGGCGTCGCCGTGCTTTGCACCGACGATCCCAACGTGCGCGAAATCCTGCCGCGCGTCGCGAAGCAGGTGGTTACCTACGGCCTGAACGAGCAGGCCAACGTGCGCGCGGAGAACATCGTTGCGGATGGCGGACAGATGCGCTTCGACGCGGTGCGCCGCAATGGCTCGACCTCGCGGCTGGCCGTGACGCTGAACCTCGCCGGCATGCACAACGTGCTCAATGCCCTCGCCGCCATCGCGGTGGCGACGGAGGTGGGCGTCTCGGACGCCGACATCGTCAAGGCGCTTGGGGAGTTCAAGGGCGTCGGCCGCCGCTTCCAGCGCTACGGCGAGATCGCCCTGGCGGATGGCGGCAGCTTCACCCTGATCGACGACTACGGCCATCATCCGGTGGAGATGGCGGCCACGCTGGCCGCGGCGCGCGGCGCCTTTCCCGGCCGCCGCATCCTGCTGGCCTTCCAGCCGCACCGCTACACGCGCACGCGCGACTGCTTCGAGGATTTCGCCCGGGTGCTGTCCGGCGTGGACGCCCTGCTGCTGTCCGAGGTGTACGCGGCCGGCGAAGCGCCGATCGTTGCCGCCGACGGCCGCACCCTGGCGCGCGCCATCCGTCTAAAGGGACAGGTGGAACCGATTTTCGTCGAGGACATCGCGGCCATGCCGGAGGCGATTCTCTCCGCGGCCCGGGATGGCGACGTCGTGATGACCATGGGCGCGGGATCGATCGGCGCGGTACCCGGGAAGCTTGCGAATGGCTGAAGCGTTGCGTGGGGAATTCAGGCAAAACGAGGCAATGGCGGGGCATGTGTCCTGGCGGGCCGGCGGCCCCGTGCGGCGTGCCTACTTTCCGGCCGACCTCGACGATCTCGCGTCCTTCTTCGCGGCGAACCGCTTCGACGAACCGCTGCTGATCGTCGGGTTGGGCAGCAACCTGCTGGTGCGTGACGGCGGCTTCGACGGCACGGCGGTATTTACCCAAGGTGCGCTCGATGCCCTGCGCCGCGAGGCGGATGGGACGATCTATTGCGAGGCGGGTGTCGGCAGCCCGAAGCTGGCGCGCTTCGCGCTGGCCGAGGGACTTGTCGGCGCCGAGTTCCTCGCCGGCATTCCGGGCACCGTCGGCGGCGCGCTGGCGATGAACGCGGGCTGCCATGGCGGCGAGACATGGAACGCCGTCGAGCGCGTGCTGATGCTGAGCCGGCGCGGCGAGCGCGTCGTGCGTACCCGCGAGGACTTCGAGGTCGGCTATCGCCACGTCGGGTTGAAAAGGGATACCGACGAGATGTTCGCCGCGGCCTGGTTCCGCCTCGCCGCCGGCGACGTCGAGGCAGCGCGTGCACGCATGCGCGAGATGCTGGACCGCCGCGCTGCCACTCAGCCGCTGCAGTTGCCGAACGCAGGGTCGGTGTTCCGCAATCCGCCCGACGATCACGCCGCGCGGCTCATCGAAGCAGCCGGTCTGAAGGGTCTGGCCGAAGGCGGCGCGCGCGTTTCCGAAAAGCATGCGAATTTCATCGTTAATCCGGACGGCAGGGCGACGGCTGCTGAGATAGAAACGCTTATTGGCCGCGTTCAGGCGTCCGTTTTGGAAAAGTTCGCCGTCGAGTTGAAGCGTGAAGTGCGAATCGTTGGAGTAAGAGCTTGAAGGGTTTGGGAAAAACGGCGGTGATGTTCGGCGGCGATTCCGCCGAGCGGCCGGTGTCGCTGAAGAGCGGCGCGGCGGTGCTTGCGGCGCTGCAGCGCGCCGGCGTCGACGCGCACGCATTCGATCCGGCGCAGCGCCCGCTCGCCGACCTGCGCGCCGAAGGTTTCGAGCGGGTGTTCATCGCGCTGCACGGACGCGGCGGCGAGGACGGCACGCTGCAGGGGGCGCTCGACCTCATGAGGGTTCCCTACACCGGCAGCGGTGTGCTGGCCTCGGCGCTGGCGATGGACAAGTGGCGCTCCAAGCTGGTCCTGCAGGCGGCCGGGCTGCCGGTCCCCGAGTACGAGCTGATCGACGCGAGCAGCGACTTCGCGGCCGTCGAGGCGCGACTCGGGCTGCCGCTGTTCGTCAAGCCGGCCAACGAAGGCTCGAGCATCGGCGTCACCAAGGTCAAGACGGCCGGCGGCTTGCCCGCCGCGTACGCGGAGGCGGCGAAGCACGACAAGCTGGTGATCGCCGAACGGTTCATGGCGGGCGGGGAGTACACGGTGGGCATCATCGGCGACCGCGCCCTGCCGCCGATCCGCATCGTCCCCGCGGCCGAGTTCTACGATTACGACGCAAAGTATCTGCGCGACGATACCGAGTACCGGATTCCCTCGGGCCTGGCGCCGGAGGCCGAGGCGGCGATGCAGCAGCTGGCGCTCAAGGCGTTCGCGGTGCTCGGCTGCCGCGGCTGGGCGCGCATCGACGTCATGCTCGATGCGGCCGGTCGCCAGTACGTGCTCGAGGCGAATACCGCGCCGGGAATGACCGATCATTCGCTGGTGCCGATGGCAGCCCGCGCCGCCGGCGTTTCCTTCGAACAACTGGTGGTCAACGTCCTGGGGATGGCGCGCTTTGGCTAAGCCGAAGAAACAGCGCAAGGCGGCGACCGAGCAGCCGGCCGGCTTCTGGGACAAGCCGGTGCTGATGGATCTCGTCTCGGACTTCCTCATCGTGCTCGGCGGCGCGTCGCTGGCCTGGGCCGGCGTCATGGCGATGCAGCGGCTGCCGATCTTCCCGTTGCGCCAGCTGGTGGTCGCCACGCCGCTCGAGCAGGTGGCGCGCGCCCAGATCGAACAGACCGCGCGCGCGGCGCTCGCCGGCAACTTCTTCACCGTCAATCTCGATGCCGTGCGCGGATCCTTCGAGCAGCTGCCCTGGGTCCGCAAGGCCTCGGTGCGCCGGCTCTGGCCGGACGCCATCGAGCTGTCGCTCGAGGAGCACGTGGCGGCGGCCCGCTGGCAGCGCCCGAACGGCGAGGCCGCGCTGGTGAATACCCACGGCGAAGTGTTTCCGGCGTCGCTGGCCGGAGAGCAGGCGCTGCCGGCCTTCGCCGGCCCGGAGGGCTCGTCGGCAAACGTGCTCGAACATTATCTGGCCTTCAAGCAGGCGCTCGCGCCGCTCGATCGCCGTCCCGTCGCCATCGCGCTGACGGCACGGCAGGCCTGGGAAGTCAAGTTGGACGACGGCGTCGTCGTCGAACTCGGCAGGGATCAGAGCGGCCAGCCGGTGACCGACCGCATGGCCCGTTTCGCGGCGTATTACCCGGCGGCCCGCCAGAAGGTGGGCGGCGTTGCGGTGGCAGACATGCGCTATCCGAACGGCTTCGCCGTGCGGCCGGCGCACAAGAGTTGAACATGAGCAAGGAAATCAAACGCGATCTCATCGTCGGGCTGGACATCGGCACCTCCAAGATCGTCGCCGTGGTCGCCGAGCTGGACGACGAGGGCCGGCTGGCGATCCTGGGGATCGGCAGCCAGGAATCGAGCGGCCTCAAGAAAGGCATGGTCATCAACATCGAGGCGACGGTGAACGCGATCTCGCGCGCCGTCCAGGAAGTCGAGCTGATGGCGGGCTGCAAGGTCAAGGAGGTCTACACCGGGATCGCC
Source organism: Rhodocyclaceae bacterium (assembly GCA_036391735.1). Lineage (GTDB taxonomy): Bacteria > Pseudomonadota > Gammaproteobacteria > Burkholderiales > Rhodocyclaceae > Nitricoxidireducens. The sequence goes on along the minus strand of DASVZI010000008.1, from coordinate 17,551 downwards.
GGCGCGCACATCAAGAGCAAGGACTCGAACGGCATGGCCGTGGTGCGCGAGAAGGAAGTCTCGTCGTACGACATCGAACGGGCCATCGAGGCGGCCAATGCGACGCCGATCTCCGCCGACGACCAGATCCTCCACACGCTAGTCCAGGAGTTCATCGTCGATGGGCAGGACGGCGTCAAGGAGCCGATCGGCATGGACGCGCGCCGCCTGGAGGTCAAGGTGCACCTCGTCACCGGCGCCGTCACCGCCGTGCAGAACATCGTCAAGTGCGTCCATCGCTGCGGCCTCGAGGTCGTCGACCTGGTGCTGCAGCCGCTCGCTTCCGGCTACGCGGTGCTGACCGAGGACGAGAAGGACGTCGGCGTCTGCCTGGTCGACATCGGCGGCGGCACGACCGACATCGCGGTGTTCACCCAGGGCGCCATCCGCCACACGGCGGTGATCCCGATCGCCGGCGACCAGCTCACCTCGGACATCGGCATCGCGTTGCGGACGTCCACCCAGGACGCCGAGGAAATCAAGCTGCGCTACGGCGTGGCGCTGCAGCAGCTCGCGGATCCCGAGGAGATGATCGAGGTGCCCGGCGTCGGTGATCGCCCGGTGACGCAGCTGTCGCGCCAGACGCTGGCCGGCTTCATCCAGCCGCGCGTCGAGGAAATCTTCCAGAAGGTGCAGGAGGAACTGGTGCGCAGCGGCTATGAGCGCCTGCTGCGGGCCGGCATCGTGCTGACCGGCGGTTCCGCGGGGATGCCCGGCATGTGCCAGCTCGGCGAGGAAATCTTCCACAACACCGTCAAGCTCGGCATGCCGCATTACGACGGCAACCTGCGCGACTTCGTGCGCAATCCTCGCTATTCGACGGCAATGGGCCTGCTGCTGGAAGGGCAGGCGCAGAAGCAGCGCGGCATGAAAGTGCCGCCGCCAACCACATTCAGGCAGGTGCTGGGCCGCATGCGGGCCTGGTTCGGCAAAAACTTTTGAGCGGTAGTTCCTAGAAGGAGGCGAGAATGTTCGAAATCATAGACAAGGATCCGAACCCGACGGTCATCAAGGTCGTCGGCGTCGGCGGCGCCGGCGGCAATGCCGTCGAGCACATGATCCGGGAGGGCGTCCAGGGCGTCGAGTTCATCTGCGCCAATACCGACGCTCAGGCGCTGCGGCTGTCGAGCGCCGGGGTGAAGATCCAGTTCGGCCCGGGCCTGGGCGCGGGCGGCAAGCCCGAGCGCGGCCGCGAGCTGGCGCTGGCGGAGCGCGAGGCCATCGCCGACGCGCTGGCGGGCGCGCACATGGTCTTCATCACCGCGGGCATGGGCGGCGGCACCGGCACGGGCGCCGCGCCGATCGTCGCCGAAGTGGCGCGCGAGCTCGGCGTGCTGACGGTGGCGGTGGTGACCAAGCCGTTCGAATTCGAAGGCAAGCGCCTGCGGCTGGCCGAGGAGGGCCTGCTGGAACTCGCCCAGAACGTCGACTCGCTGATCGTCATCCTCAACGAGAAGCTGATGGAAGTGCTCGGCGAGGACGTCACCATGACCGACGCCTTCCGTTCGGCGGACAACGTGCTGAAGAACGCCGTCGGCGGCATTGCCGAAATCATCAACGTGCCCGGCCTGGTCAACGTCGACTTCGAGGACGTGCGCACCGTGATGGGCGAGATGGGCAAGGCCATGATGGGTTCCGCCACGTCCAGCGGCGTCGATCGCGCGCGCCTGGCGGCCGAAGCCGCCGTCGCCAGCCCGCTGCTCGAGGGCATCGAACTGTCCGGCGCCCGCGGCGTGCTGGTCAACGTGACCGCCAGCCGCCAGCTCGGCATGAAGGAAGTCAAGGAAGTCATGGCGACCATCCGCAACTATGCGTCGCCGGAAGCCACCATTATCTTCGGCACGGTTTTCGACGAAGGCATGGAGGACCAACTGCGGGTCACGGTGGTCGCCACTGGCCTCGGCAATGCCGCAGCCCGTAGGAAGCCCGCGCTGAAACCCGAGTTGATCCACGTGGCCGCGGAAGGGCAGGGGCTGCGCACCGGCACCGACAACCAGCCGATGTTCTCGGGCGGCGACGCCTCGGCTCCGGCTGCATCCACCGGCTCGCTCGACTTCGGCGGCGTGTTCACCTCCGGACGCGGCGCGCGCAACCAGGCGGTCGCTGCGATGGAAGCCAGCGGCGTCGACAAGTACGACATTCCCGCGTTCCTGCGCAAGCAAGCCGACTGAGGCCTTTCGGCCCGATAACGCCCCGGGAGAACTCGCCTCCTCCCGGGGCGTTTCTTCGTGCGCCGTCAGGCCGGCGTCAAGCCATGCCAAGGGATTTGCCGTAGAATCGCCGCATTGCAGCATCCGCCCCCGCCGCCCTTCTCCATGCTCCGCCAACGCACCATCAAGTCCGTCATCCGCGCAACCGGCGTAGGCCTGCATTCGGGCGTCAAGGTCAAGCTGGTCCTGCGGCCGGCGCAGGTCGATACGGGAATAGTCTTCCGCCGGATCGACTTGACGCCGCCGGTGGACCTGAAGGCCGACCCTTTCAACGTCGGCGACACGCGCATGGCGTCGTGCCTGGAGCGCGACGGCGTGAAGCTCGGGACGGTGGAACACCTGATGTCCGCGCTCGCGGGGCTCGGCATCGACAATGTCTATGTCGATGTCGATGCGCCCGAAATTCCCATCATGGACGGCTCCGCGGCGCCCTTCGTCTTCCTTCTGCAGTCGGCCGGCATCGAGGAACAGAATGTGCCGAAGCGCTTCCTGCGCGTGACCAAGCCGGTGGAAGTCCGCGACGGCGACAAGTGGGCGCGTCTCGAGCCCTACGACGGCTTCCGGCTGGCGTTTTCCATCCTGTTCAACCATCCGGCGGTCGATCAGTCGGGCACCCGCGTCGAAGTCGATTTCGAGGATCAGTCCTACATTCGGGACATCTCCCGTGCGCGCACTTTCGGGTTCACCCAGGATGTCGAAGCGCTGCGTGAGCAGGGACTCGCTCTTGGCGGCAGCCTCGACAACGCCATCGTGATGGATGAGTATCGGGTGCTGAACGCCGAGGGCCTCCGCCTGCCGGACGAGTTCGTGCGTCACAAGGTGCTCGACGCCGTCGGCGACCTCTACCTGGTGGGGCACCCGCTGCTGGCGGCATTCAGCGCCCACAAGTCCGGCCACGCCATGAACAACAAGCTGCTGCGGGCCTTGCTGGCCGATGCTTCCGCCTGGGAGTGGGTGAGTTTCGAGCGCGCCGAGGAAACGCCGCGGCGTATCGCCCAACTCTATCCGGAACCGCAGTTCGCCTGATCCCGGGCCATGCTGCTGCTGCGCATCGTCGGCGCCCTGGTGGTCATCGGCATCGGTTCCGGCATCGTCGCCTACCTGTTTACCGGTGAGCGGCGCTTTCTCGGCCTGTCCTGGCGACTGACGAAATACGCGCTGATTTTCGCGTTCGTCGTCCTTTGCCTGATGTTCCTCGAACGGGTGATCGCCCTCTAGTCCGATGAGGTATTCGGGCTAGCAGTGCTTCACGAAGTCCCGCAGCCGTCGTACTAAAGGCGAATCCTCCGGCAATCGATCTGCTAGTGAGGTAAGTCCCTGCTTCGCTCGTTCTCCAGGCGGAGCGCGCTTCTGGCGCGACGGGGGTGAGGCTGCATCGTCCCGGGGTTGCACCTTGACCTCGATTCCGGTAACCTCTGCCGCCGAGTTGGCAAAGGCTCCCCTAAGCGTAGGGACAATCTGGCGGAGTTTGGCGGCGACCGCGCCGCTATCCGCATAAATCACCAGCCTGCCCAACTTCAAATTGGCCACGCGCGCCCCACGAACGAGCGGTCGCGGAACGGCAGACTCAAAGATGCGCTGCAGGCGCAGCAGGCGATCGGCGTGATCGGTGAGGCGGGCAAGCCCGCCTTCGGATTTCAGGAATTCATCGACACTGCGCGATCGCATCGCTGGGACTCGGGAGGGAAGGAAAGTGCATATTATTCTCGTCTCTGACCGCATGGCAACGGCGAAGACCGTGACCCTGACCGGCCGCCATCTGTTGTTGGGCGCCGCAGGGCTGGTCGCCCTGGTGCTGGTTCTGTCCCTCGCGTTCTCCTACGTGACGGTTAGACATGCCGCCGAGATTCGCCTGCCCTTCCTCCAGGACATGGTGCGCTCGGTGAGCATCGAGGAAACCCAGAAGAGCCGCGACTTCGTACGCGAAAACCTCAATGCGATGGCGGTTCGCCTCGGGCAGATGCAAGCCCAGTTGATGCGCCTGGACTCCCTCAGCGAGCGCCTTTCCGCGCTCGCCGGCGTGAAGCCTGCCGACACTTCCGAGACGGTCAAGGACGGCCGCGGCGGTCCCCTGGTCCAGCCGCGCGCGCTATCCGCGGACGAACTGAGCAATGCGGTGGAGGCGCTTTCCCGCCAGGTCGACGCCCGCAGCGATTCGCTGACGATCCTCGAATCGCGCCTCCTCGAGGAGCGCATCAAGAAGAACCTGCTGCCGACCGGACTGCCGGTGACGACGCAATGGAACGCATCCAGCTTCGGCTGGCGCATCGATCCCTTCACCGGCGAGGCCGCGTTGCACGAAGGCGTCGATTTCCCCTCCGACATCGGCACGCCGATTCGCGCCGCGGCGGCTGGCGTCGTCATCAACGTCGAGCGCCATCCGCAATACGGCAACCTGGTCGAAATCGACCACGGCGACGGACTGACGACGCGCTATGCCCACGCCTCGAAGGTGTTCGTGAAGATCGGCGCGCTCGTTCGTCGTGGCCAAAAGATCGCCGAAGTCGGCACCACGGGCCGGTCGACCGGTCCCCACCTGCACTTCGAAGTGCGCGTGAACGGCGTTGCCCAGAATCCCAACCGCTTCCTCCAGCAAGCCCAGAAGAACGGCGCCGCGCTCGCTTCGCGCCGCTGACAACGCCTGAAAACGCGGGGCGCGTCTCGTTCCGAGGCGCCCTGTGGACGGGCCGGAAGGCCCGAACCTGCATGTTAGAATGCGCGCTTTGCCTTTAAGGCCCGGGCGTCATGATCGGCAACCTCCTCAAGAAAATCTTCGGCAGCCGCAATGATCGGTTGCTGCGCCAGTATGCCGGGGTAGTGGCCCGCATCAACGAACTCGAAAAGGGGATGGCGGCGCTCAGCGACGAGCAGTTGGCCGGCAAGACCGGCGAGTTCCGGCAGCGCGTCGCCAACGGAGAAAGCCTCGACGGCCTGCTTCCGGAAGCCTTCGCGGTGGTGCGGGAAGCCGGCAAGCGAGTGCTCGGCATGCGTCACTTCGACGTCCAGCTGATCGGCGGCATGGTGCTGCACCACGGCAAGATCTCGGAAATGCGGACCGGCGAGGGCAAGACGCTGGTCGGCACGCTGCCCGCCTACCTCAATGCGCTGTCCGGCAAGGGCGTGCATATCGTCACCGTCAACGACTACCTGGCCTCGCGCGATGCGGAGTGGATGGGGCGGCTGCACCGCTTCCTCGGCCTCACCGTCGGCGTGAATCTGTCGCAGATGGACCACGCCGCCAAGCAGGAGGCATACGCCGCCGACATTACCTACGGCACCAACAACGAGTTCGGTTTCGACTACCTGCGCGACAACATGGTGTATGGACGCGAGGAGCGCGTTCAGCGGGGCCTCAATTTCGCGATCGTCGACGAAGTCGACTCGATCCTGATCGACGAGGCGCGCACGCCGCTCATCATCTCGGGCCAGGCCGAGGACCATACCGATCTCTATGTGCGCATGAATGCGGTCGCGCCGCTGCTCACCAAGGGCGAGGCCGCGAAGCAGGAAGGCGAGCAGGACACCGGCGACTACACGGTGGACCTCAAGGCGCATACCGTCCTGCTGACCGAGGCGGGCCACGAGAAGGCCGAGCAGATTCTCGCCCGCATGGGCATGCTCCCCGAGGGCGCCAGCCTCTACGAGCCGGCCAACATCCTGCTGATCCACCACCTGTATGCCGCGTTGCGGGCGCACAACCTGTTCCACCGCGATCAGCAATACGTGGTGCAGAACGGCGAGGTGGTGATCGTCGACGAATTCACCGGCCGCCTGATGGCGGGGCGGCGCTGGTCCGACGGCCTGCACCAGGCCGTCGAAGCGAAGGAAGGCGTTCAGATCCAGTCCGAGAACCAAACGCTCGCCTCGATCACCTTCCAGAACTACTTCCGGATGTATTCGAAGCTGGCCGGCATGACGGGCACGGCGGATACCGAAGCCTACGAGTTTCACCAGATCTACGGCCTCGAGACGGTCGTCATCCCGACCAACAAGCCGATGATCCGCAAGGACGCCAACGACCAGATCTACCGGACGGCGCCCGAGAAGTACAACGCGATCATCGCCGACATCAAGGAGTGCCACGGGCGCGGCCAGCCGGTGCTGGTCGGCACGACGTCGATCGAGAACTCGGAGCTGCTGTCGGACCTGCTGAACAAGGAGAAGCTGCCGCACCAGGTGCTGAACGCCAAGCAGCATGCGCGCGAGGCGGAGATCGTCATCCAGGCGGGCCGCCCAGGAGTCATCACCATCGCCACCAACATGGCGGGCCGCGGCACCGACATCGTGCTGGGCGGCAGCATCGAGAAGCAGGTCGAAGCGCTGCGCGACGACGCCGAGCTGTCGGCGGACGACAAGGCGCAGCGCATCGCTCAGTTGCGCGCCGACTGGCAGAAGCTGCACGACCAGGTGCTGGCCGCCGGCGGCCTCCACATCATCGGCTCCGAGCGCCACGAGTCTCGCCGCATCGACAACCAGTTGCGCGGCCGAGCCGGCCGCCAGGGCGATCCGGGTTCTTCCCGCTTCTACCTCTCGCTCGAGGATCCGCTGCTCAAGATCTTCGCCGGCGAGCGCCTCAATGCCATCATGGTGCGCCTGAAGATGCCCGAGGGCGAGGCGATCGAGCACCCGCTGGTGTCCCGCTCGCTCGAGTCGGCGCAGCGCAAGGTCGAGCAGCGCAACTTCGACATCCGCAAGCAGCTGCTCGAATACGACGACGTCGCCAACGACCAGCGCAAGGTCATTTACCAGCAGCGCAACGAACTGCTCGACACCGAGGACATTTCCGAGACCATCACGGCCATGCGCCAGGGGGTCGTGCACGACACCTTCCGCCTCCACGTGCCGGCCGAGAGCGTCGAGGAGCAATGGGACATTCCTGCCCTCGAAGCAGCCCTGGCCGGCGAATTCCAGCTCAAGCTGCCGATCGCCGAATGGCTGGCGAAGGAGCCGAACCTCGACGAGCAGGACATGCTGCGGCGCATCCTGGACGCCGCCGACAACGGCTACGCGGCCAAGGTCGAGCGCGTCGATCTCGCCGCCTGGCGCGCCTTCGAGCGCAACGTCATGCTGCAGAGCCTCGACACGCACTGGCGCGAGCACCTGGCGGCGCTCGACCACCTGCGGCAGGGCATCCACCTGCGCGGTTATGCGCAGAAGAATCCGAAGCAGGAGTACAAGCGCGAAGCCTTCGAGTTGTTCGAGTCGCTGCTCAACACCGTGCGCATGGAAGTGACCCGCTTCCTGATGACCGTGGAGATCCGCTCCGAGGAGCAGATCGAGGAGGCCGAGCAGCACGCGCCGCAGGTCGAGAACGTCCAGTACCACCACGCCGACTACGACGAGGTGCTGGGCACCGGCGAGGACAAGGCGGCGCAGCCGGTGCAGCGCGCGACCGAGAAGGTCGGGCGCAACGATCCCTGCCCCTGCGGCAGCGGCAAGAAGTACAAGCACTGCCACGGGAAGCTGGCATGACCGGCCGCAGTCCGGCGGCCAGACTGCATTGAGCTACTACTCGCTGAGGACCCTGCAAGAGGACGGCGACGCCGTCGTCGTCCTCGACCAGACGCGGCTGCCCCACGACGCCGCCTTCGTGCGGCTGACGAACCTCGAAGAGGCGGCGCACGCGATCCGCGTGATGCAGGTGCGCGGCGCCCCGCTGATCGGTGCCACGGCAGCTTACGGCGTGGTGCTCGGCCTGCTCCATGGCGCGGACGACGCGCGCCTGGCTCATGTTCTCGACGTCCTGGGCGCCACGCGCCCGACCGCCGTCAACCTGCATTGGGCGCTGGCGCGCATGGAGCGCACGCTGGCGCCACTGCCGGCTGCTGCCCGGCTCGCTGCCGCCTGGGTCGAGGCACGCGCCATCGCCCAGGAGGACGAGGCGGCGAACGCCGCGATCGGCCGCAACGGGCTGCCCGTGCTGCAGCGGCTTGCCGCCGGCAAGGGCCGTGTCGACGCGATGACACACTGCAATGCCGGCTGGCTGGCGACGGTCGCTCACGGCACCGCGTTGGCGCCGATCTACGCCGCCCATGCCGCGGGCGTCGACGTCCACGTCTGGGTGTCGGAGACCCGGCCCCGCAACCAGGGCCTGCTGACCGCCTGGGAACTCAGGCAGGCCGGCATCGCGCACACCGTGATCGCCGACAATGCCGCCGGGCTGCTGATGATGCAGGGCAAGGTGGACTGCGTGATCGTCGGCGCCGATCGGATCGCCGCCAACGGAGACACCGCCAACAAGGTCGGCACCTACTTGAAGGCGCTTGCGGCTCACGCGCATGGCGTACCGTTCTACGTCGCAGCGCCGCTATCGACAGTCGACTTCGATTGCGCCGACGGAAAGGGCATTCCCATCGAAGAGCGCGGCGCGGAGGAGATAGGCGTGACGACCAGCCCGGTCGCCAATCCCGCCTTCGACGTGACGCCCGCGGCGTTGATCACCGGCATCGTCACCGAGCGCGGCTTGCGCGCGCCCGGCGAACTGACGGGACTCAAATAAGCTAGATCACCCGGTCGTTGCCGCCGTCGACCGGGATCTGCGCCCCGGTCGTCTTGGCGAACAGCGGGCCGCAAAGCTCGGCCGCCAGCTCGGCGACGTCGCGGCTCGTCACCTCCGTCTTCAGTACGTTGTTGCGCTTGTACTCGTCCACGCTCAGCCCATAGTGCCTGGCGCGCGAGGCTAGGACTTCCTCGGTCCAGATGCCGGTATCGAAGACCGCGTTGGGATGCAGCGAGTTGATGCGGATGTTGTCCGCGCCCCATTCGAGCGCGGCGACGCGCGCCAATTGATTGAGGGCCGCCTTGGAGGCCGAGTAGGCGGCCGCACCGGGACCCGGCGCGGGCACGTTCTTCGAGCCGATGACGACGACGCGGCCGCCGCGCGGCGCCAGCTTCAGGAAGGGGTGGCACTCGCGCATCAGCACCATGTTGGCGTCGAGATTGACGCGCATCACGCGCTGCCAGTCGGCGGTCGGCAGGCCTTCGATGCGGCAGCCGCCGGGGAAGATGCCGGCGTTGAGCACGAGCATGTCGATGCCGCCGAACGCCTCGACGCCGCGGGCGACGGCGTCCTTCAGTTGAGCCTCGTCGGAGACGTCGCATCGGATGCCGAGGTAACCGGGATGGTTCGAAAGCGACTCGATGTCCGCTTTCAGATCCAAGGCGACGACCGCTGCGCCGCGGGCGAGGAGCGCCTCGACGCAAGCCCTGCCGATACCCGAGGCGGCACCGGTTACCAGCGCGACCTCGCCGGCGAACGCGGCGGGCTTGCCTCCCTTCCGGAGCTTGGCCTGCTCGAGGTCCCAGTATTCCACGTCGAAGATGTCGCGCGCAGGCAGCGCGCGATAGCCGCCCAGCGCCGTCGCGGCGAGAATGATATCGATGGTGTGGTCGTATATGTCGGCGACGATTGCCGCGTCCTTGGCGGTGCGCCCGACCGCGCAGAGGCCGAATTCGGCATCGAGCACCACGCGCGGCGCCGGGTCGAGCATCGTCTTGCGCTCCTTCGCCTGCGGCTCGAGGGTGGCGAAGTAGGCGCGATAGGCATCGGCGTAAGCGGCGACATCGCGGCCAAGCAGCGGCAACCGCTTGGTGCGGATCACATGGTCGGGCGTGGCGGGTCCCTGCTGCGCGATTTGCGCGACGTCGTCGCGTCGGGCGAAGGCGAGGTACCTGTCTTCGGCGTGGCGCGCAACGATCACCGGAAATCCTGCGGCCGCCGACAGAGCGGCGCGAAGGCGAGCCAGTTTGCCGGCGACAGCGCCGGCGGGGGCGGGCGGTGCCATCGGCGCCGATGCCTTCGAAGCCGCATGGCGCTGCAGATAGTCCTCGGCCATGCCGACGAGTTCGATCATCCGCTCATAGGACTCGCGGGCGGTTTCGCCGAACGAAAAGATGCCGTGGTTGAGCAGCACCATGCCGACGGTGGACGGTCCCGCCTGTGCGGCGAAACGCTCGGCGCACAAGCGCGCGAGATCGAACCCTGGCATCACGTAGGGGACGACGACCACGCGGTCGCCGTAGATCTCGCGGATGCGCGCCTCGCCGTCGGACGTATTCGTCACGGCGACGACGGCATCGGCATGGGTGTGGTCGACGAAGCGGTAGGGCAGGATCGCGTGCAGGATGGCCTCGACCGAGGGCACCGGCGCCGCCGCGCGCGTCTGGTGGGTGACCAGCTGGTCGACCATCTCCGGGTCCGACAGCGCCGGCAGGCCGGCCAGCCGCTTCAAGTGGTCGAGGCGTACCGGAGTGAAGCCCGCTTCCGCGATGGTTTCGAGGTCCCAGCCGCTGCCCTTGACGTAAAGAATGTCCTGCTCCGCGCCGAATACGTCCTTCTGACGGATCTTGACGGACGTATTGCCGCCCCCGTGGAGCACCAGCGATTTGTCGCGGCCGAGCAGGCGCGAGCTGTAAACCCGCAGCGCGAGGTCGTCGCCGCAGGCGGCAGCCTCGGCGTCGTTCCACAAACTCTTCATCGTCGGTCCTCGATGGATATGGCCCGAAGGGGGCAGCCGACGATTATAGCGAGGCGCGCGGCTCAGCCAGGCTTGCCCGCCGCAGCAGGCGGCGCGACGAGATCGGGATGCTTATCGAGCACCCGAAGGCAGCTGTCCACTACGGTGCTGTCATAGCGTTTGCCGCTCCCTTCCCGCAGTTCGGCCAGGGCCGCGGCGACCGGAAGCGCCGGTCGATAGGGACGGTGCGAACACATCGCCTCAACGACGTCGGCGACCGCAAGGATCTTGGTCTCCAGCGTCATCTGGTCTCCCGTCAGATGATCGGGGTAGCCGCTGCCGTCCAGGCGTTCGTGATGATGCAGCACCATCTGGGCGATCGGCCAGGGGAAATCGATGCCGCCGAGCAGTTCCTCGCCCGCGCGCGTGTGCGTGCGCACGATGCTGCGTTCGACGTCGCGCAATTCGCCGGGCTTGCTGAGGATCTCGGTCGGCACCTGGATCTTGCCGACATCGTGAATCAGCGCGCCAAGGCGAATACCGTCGACGCGGCTGGCCGGAAGGCCCATGTCCAGCGCGATCGCGGTAGCCAGCGCAGCGACGCGCTTCTGGTGGCCGTCCGTATAGGGATCGCGCAGCTCGATCGCTCGCGCCATCGCCATTACAGTCTGCTCGAGCGTATCGCGCACCTTCTGGTTGGCGCGGTCGAGTTCCTGCTGCTGGAATCGTACCTCGACGGCACGGTAGATCGCCTCCACCAGGGCGTCGGGGTCGATCGGCTTGGTGACGTAGCGGTTGACGCCGAGCTCGATGGCACGGATCAGGTAATCGCGGTCGCTGTAGGCGGTGATGACGATGATCGGGACGTCGCGCGACTCGGACTTGATGTGCTCGGCCATCTGCAGTCCGTCCATCTCCGGCATCTTGATGTCGGTGACGACGACGTCGTAGCTGCCCGTCTTGAAGGCCTCCAGGCCCGCCCGGCCGTTCTCCGCGACCGTGAGCCGCCTCACGCGCCGCTCCAGGAAATGCGAGAGCTGGCTGCGCACCAGGGTGTCGTCCTCGACGTAGAGCACGGACAGCGTGCGCAGGAATTCGGCGGCGATTCGGCCGGGGTCGTTCACGTCGCGCTCCTCGAGGCGTCCTTGAGCGGGATCGCGAGGTCGAAGCGTGCGCCCGAGCCTGCGTTGCGGGCCGTGATGCTGCCGCGCATGTTGCGTTCGATGATCATCTTCGCCATGTAGAGGCCAATGCCGCTGCCCTCTTCCTTCGTCGTGAAGTACGGTTCGAATATCCGTGGCAGCACCTCGGCGGGAATCCCGCCCGCGTCATCCTCCACGGTGACGATCGCCTGCCCGTTGCTTGCCTCCAGCCGTACCGAGATGCGTCCCGCGTTGCCATGCTGCTGCAGGGCTTCCTTGGCGTTCACCAGGAGGTTGAGCACAGCCTGGCTGAATTGCGAGGGATAGCCTTCGGCGATGATGCCGCCCGGGATCTCGGCGACCACGTCGATATTGTAGTGCTTGAGCGATGCCTCGGTGATGAAGATGGCTTCCCGCACAGAGGCGCCGACGTCGAAGTCCGCCATTTCGCGGTCCGGCCGGAAGAAGTCGCGGAAGTCGTCGATGGTGTGCGACATGCGCTCCAGCAGCCGCTGCGCATCGGAGGCCGCCTGGTGCAGGCTCTCGGCGGTGAGGGCGCCGTATTCGTAGTCGTCGCGGATGTTATGGATCAGCAACCCCAGCGCATTGAGCGGTTGGCGCCATTGATGCGCGATGTTATGGACCATCTCGCCCATCGAGGCGAGGCGCGATTGCTGGATCAGCAGGTGATCCTTCTCGCGATTGTGAGCGACTTCCTGGCGCACGCGCTCCTCGAGCGTGGCTGCCAGCTGGCGCAGGCCCGCTTGTGCGTCGCGTACTTCGTCGCGCATGTGCGCGAAGCTTCTCACCAGGTCTCCGATCTCGTCCCTGCCGGGCGTGGGCAGCGGCGCGTCGAACTCGCCGGCGGCCAGCGCGTGCGAGGCGGCGGCGAGCCGCCCGACCGGCCGGCGCACGGTCGCCTCGAGCATGGCGGCGACCAGCGCGAGCGCCAGCAGCGTCGTCGCCGCCAGAGCGATTACCAAGCGTGTCTGCGCGCCGCGGATCTCGGCGAGCAGCGGCGCGCGCGAGACCAGGACGCGCAGGATGCCGACTCGGCTGCCGTTCACGCCCAGCGCCAGTTCGTGCTGATCGTCATCGGGACCGGCTGCGGGCAGTGCCGTACCGGCGACAGGGTAGAGGCGGCGTCCGCCGGCGTCGAACAGCTCGACCGCCCGCCATTCGGGGTTGCCTTGGCGCACCTGGTCCAGCGTATCGTGCAGGTCGCCGAGTTGGCCGGCCAGGATCATCGGCGTGAGTCCCTCGCCCAGCGTCATAAGAGCGCGCTCCTGGAGGCGCTGGTTGGCGTCGAGCTGGTAGCGCGTGGCGTCCGGCATCCATACTGCGTAGAGATAGCCGATCAGGAAGGCGTAGGTGACGCCAAGCAGAAGGAAGATCTTGGTGCGCAGGCTCACGGGGCGGCGGGCTCAGGAACGAAGAACTCGCCCAGCCCAAGCTCGCGCAATGGCTCGTAGTCGCGCGCGGAGGCCGCCACCGCCTGGGCGATGGGCACCTCCTTCAGCAATGCGGCACCTTCGGGACTGGCCGACATGGCCAGGAAGGCATCGCGCACGGCATCGCGCACATCGGCCGGGACGCGCGGATGCGCCGCCACCGGCAGCGACGGCGACGGACGCGTCGTGTGGATGACGCGCAACTGATCGCGCACCGCATCCTTCTGCTCGTCGAACGTCTTCTGCACGCCGCCGCCGGCAAGCGTCAATCCCTGCGTAACCGACAGGTAGGTGGCGGTGTGCGACTTCACGTACCTCGGCTCGAAGCGCAGCTTGAACTTGCGCGCCAGTTCGGCGCGGACCAGCAGGCTGGCGCCTATGGCATTGGGCGTGGGGAAGGCGATGGTGGCGCCGTCGAGGTCGGCAGGCGAGTGGATCGGGCTGTCGCGCCGCACGACCAGAATGCCGCGCACAGGCGCGGCGTCGCGAACCAGGGGAATGTAGCCCTGGGGGTTCTCGACCACCAGGTAGGGGTTCATGTAGGTGAAGTCGAAGGCGCCGGCGTTGTACTGGCGCTCGAATTCGGGAATGTTGGGGGCGATCACCAGCTTGAAGTGGTGGCCGGTCCGTCTTTCGACTTCAGCAAGGACAGGAGTCCAGATGGCGAAAATCTGGCGCCGTTCGAATTGCGGCGTGACGCCGAACGTGAACTCCGCGGCGACCGCTGCGCCGGTGCAGCAGATCAGGCAAAACGCCAGGAGCTTGCGAAGCATCCGAGTTCCCTCCCCTGGCTCCGCATCTTAGCCCATCCGCGGAGCCCCCGGGAAGCCGTTCAGAACTGCTTCTTGTTGAACTCGATCAGCGCGTAGGCCGAGTGGTTGTGGATCGACTCGAAGTTCTCCGACTCGACGATGTAGGCGTCGATGCGCGGATCGGCATTGAGTGCGCCGGCGACATCGCGCACGATGTCCTCGACGAACTTGGGATTGTCATAGGCACGCTCGGTGACGTGCTTCTCGTCGGGCCGCTTGAGCAGGCCGAACAGTTCGCAGGACGCCTGGCTCTCGGCCATCTGCACGAGTTCCTCGATCCATACGAAGCTGTTGGTGGTCGCCGTGATGGTGATGTGCGAGCGCTGGTTGTGGGCCCCGCGATCGGAGATCTTCTTCGAGCAGGGGCACAGGCTGGTCGCTGCGACCACGACCTTCGTGGTCTGGCGGTAACGGCCGCCTTCGAGGATCTCGCCGGTGAACGTGACGTCGTAGTCCATCAGGCTCCTGACTTTCGAGACCGGCGCTTCCTTGTTGATGAAGTAGGGAAAGTTCATCTCGATGTGGCCGGTCTCCGCTTCCAGCTTCACGACCATTTCGCGCAGCATCGATTCAAAGCTCTCGACGGAGATTTCGCGCTCGTGCGAGTTGAGGATCTCGACGAAGCGCGACATGTGGGTGCCCTTGAAGTTGTGCGGCAGCCCGACGTACATGTTGAACGTCGCGATCGTATGCTGGACGCCGCCGCTCTTGTCGAGCACCTTGACCGGATGGCGGATCGACTTGATGCCGACCTTGTTGATCGGGAGTTGGCGCGAGTCGCGGCTGCTCTGGACGTCGGGGATGGTCATCTTGTCCCTGGTGTTCACGGGATGCTCTCCTGCTGGGGTTTTGGCCTTCATGTTAGCTTTCCCGGTGTGGCCGACTTATCAATAAAGTTTTTGACGCTGGCCAGAATTCCTTTTGCGTCGAGTCCGGCCTCGGCCAGCGATTGGGCCTGGTCGCCGTGGTCGATGAAGCGATCGGGCAGGCCGAGGCGAAGCAGCGGCGTGGCGCAGCCGGCATTTTCCAGCGTCCGCGCGATCTCGGAACCGGCGCCACCGATCGCCGCATTTTCCTCGATGCTGACCAGCAAGCGGTGCGACGCCGCCAGTTCCTTGATCAGCGCTTCGTCGAGCGGCTTGACGAAGCGCATGTTGGCTACCGTGGCATCGAGGGACTCGCCGGCCTGCAGCGCCGGCGCGAGCAGCGTGCCGAAGGCGAGCAGGGCGACGTCCTTGCCGCGACGCCGGACCTCTCCCTTGCCGATGGGCAGCGTCTCGAGGCCGGAGTCGAGCGCGGTCCCGGGGCCCGTGCCGCGCGGATAGCGCACCGCGGTGGGACCGGGGTGCCTGAAAGCGGTCGTCAGCATGCGGCGGCACTCGTTCTCGTCGGCCGGCGCCATCACCACCATGTTGGGGATGCAGGCAAGGTAGGAAAGGTCGAAGGCCCCCTGGTGGGTTGCGCCGTCGGCTCCGACCAGGCCGCCGCGATCGATCGCCAGCATGACGGGCAGGTTCTGCAGCGCGACGTCGTGTACCAATTGATCGTAGGCGCGCTGCAGGAAGGTCGAATAGATGGCGACGACCGGCTTGAGGCCCTCGCAGGCCAGTCCGGCAGCGAAGGTCAGCGCGTGCTGTTCGGCGATGCCGACATCGTGGTAGCGATCCGGAAACTCCTCGGCGAAGCGCACCAGGCCCGAGCCTTCGCCCATGGCCGGCGTGATGCCGATCAGCTGCTCGTCGGCCCTTGCCATGTCGCATAGCCAGTCGCCGAAGACCTGGGTGAAGGTCAGCTTGCCGCCGCTCTTGGCGGCGATGCCGTTGGCGGCATCGAACTTCGAGACGCCGTGGTAGAGGATCGGGTCGGCCTCGGCGAGCTTGTAGCCCTGACCCTTCCGTGTGACGACGTGCAGGAACTGCGGCCCGGTGAGCTGGCGCAGGTTCTGCAGCGTCGGGATCAGCGAGTCGAGGTCGTGGCCGTCGATGGGGCCGATGTAGTTGAAGCCGAACTCTTCGAACAGCGTGCTCGGCACGATCATGCCCTTGACGTGCTCCTCGGCGCGCTTGGCGAGTTCGAGCAGCGTCGGGGTCGCCTTGAGCACCTTTTCGCCGGCGCGCCGCGCCGCGTTGAAAGTGCGGCCCGACAGCAGTCGCGCCAGGTACTTGTTGAGCGCGCCGACCGGCTGGGAGATCGACATGTCGTTGTCGTTGAGCACCACCAGCAGGTTGGCGTCGATGACGCCCGCGTTGTTGAGCGCCTCGAAGGCCTGGCCGGCGGACATGGCCCCGTCGCCGATGACGGCGACCACGCGGCGCTCCTCGCCCTTGCGGCGCGCAGCCACGGCCATGCCGAGCGCCGCCGAGATGGACGTCGAAGAGTGTCCGACGCCGAAGGTGTCGTAGGGGCTTTCGGCGCGGCGCGGGAAGCCGGAGATGCCGTCCTTCATGCGCAGCCGGGACATGTCGGCGCGCCGCCCCGTCAGGACCTTGTGTGCGTAGGTCTGGTGGCCGACGTCCCATACCAGCCGGTCCTCCGGCGTATCGAAGACGTAGTGCAGTGCGACGGTGAGCTCGACCGTGCCGAGATTCGACGCCAGGTGCCCGCCCGTCTTGGAAACCGATTCCACGAGGAAGGCGCGCAGCTCCTCGGCGAGCGCCGGCAGGTCCTCGCGCGGCAGATCGCGCAGGTCGGCGGGCGAGTTGACGGTATCGAGCAGCGGATACGGCATGGCTTCAGAAAGTCCGCTCGACGATATAGTCGGCCAGTTCGTGCAGCCGGCGCGCCGCCGTGCCGAAGCCTTCGAGCGCCGCATGCGCTTCGGCCTGCAGCTCGGCGGCTTGGGCCTTGGCGCGTGACAGGCCGAGCAGGTTTACGTAGGTCGGCTTGCCCTGGGCGGCATCCTTGCCGGCGGTCTTGCCGAGCGTCGCGGTGCTCGCTTCGGCGTCGAGGATGTCGTCGACGACCTGGAACAGCAGCCCGGCCCGGTTGGAGAAGTGCGCCAGCGCGGTGATCGCGGCTTCGTCGGCGCCGCCGCAATGCGCGCCCAGCAGGACGGCGGCGCGGATCAACGCGCCGGTCTTGTGGATGTGCATGAACTCGAGTTCGGCGAGCGTCAGCGCCTTGCCGACCGCGGCGAGGTCGATGGCCTGTCCGCCGGCCATGCCGCGCGAGCCGGCGGCCTGGGCGAGCAGCGCGACCATCGCGAGCTGGCGGGCGGGATCGGCGGCGACCGGCTCCTCGGCGAGCGCCAGGAAGGCCTGCGTCTGCAGCGCGTCGCCGACCAGCAGGGCGGTGGCCTCGTCGTACTCGACATGGCAGGTCGGCTTGCCGCGCCGCAGGACATCGTCGTCCATGCACGGCATGTCGTCATGTACGAGCGAATAGACGTGGATCATCTCCACCGCGCATGCGCAGCGGTCGACGCGGACGGCATCGGCGCCG
>DASVZI010000007.1:0-16795 GCA_036391735.1 Rhodocyclaceae bacterium | reverse complement strand
GTCGATCCCGCGCGCTTCGCCTGGAAAGGCATCGAGTGAAGCGCGCCATGGCCGCGCGCATGGCCCGCTCCTTCGCGCTGCCTGCCGATTATCGCCTCGGTCCGATCCTCGCCTTTCACCGCCGCGACGCCGAGGAAGTCGCCGAACGCGTGGCGGCGGATGCCATCGAGAAGGGATTGGTGTGGCACGGCGCCCCGGCACTGCTGACCATTCGCTTTCGCGGCGGCAGCGCGGCGGCGACCCTCGAGGTCGACGGCGGCGCGCCGCGCGGCAGCCGGCCGGCCTTCGTCGCCATGGCGGCGCGCATGCTCGGCCTGCAGCAGGACGTGGAAACCTTCGAGAAGCGCTTCCGCCGGCATCCCCAGATGGGCGCCGTCATCGCGCGCCAGCATGGACTGCGCGTGCCGGTCGCCGCGACGCCCTTCGAAGCGCTCGCCTGGGCGGTTGCCGCGCAGCAGATCAGCCTGGGCGCGGCGGTGGCATTGCGCCGGCGGCTCATCCAGGCGTGCGGCATCCGCCATTCGCGAGGGCTGCTGTGCCACCCCGAAGCGCCCGACGTCGCCCCGCTCGCAGAAACTGCGCTGCGCCAGGCGGGATTCTCCACCACGAAGGCGCAGACGCTGCTCGCGCTCGCGCGCATGACGGTTGCCGGCGACCTGCCGCTCGACGCCTGGCTCGAGAGCCTGCCGATAGACGAGATCGTCGAGCGTCTTGCCGCCGTGCGCGGCATCGGCCCGTGGACCATCAACTATGCGCTGCTGCGCGGCTTCGGCTGGCTGGACGGTTCGCTGCACGGAGACATCGCCGTGCAGCACGCCGTGCAGGCGCTGCTCGGCGCGCCCGAAAGGCTCGGCGAGGCGCAGCTGCGCCAATGGCTGGCGCAGTTCTCCCCCTGGCGGGCGCTGGTCGCCGCCCATCTCTGGGCGGCACGGAGGCCCTGACCGGCGGCGCTCAGGCGGATTGCGTCGCTGCGCGCTGGGCGCGCCACGCGCCCATCAGCAGGGCGAAGTCCACCGGCTTGAACAGCAGCGTATAGCCCTTGTCGCCCTGCGCCGCGAAGCGGTCCGATGCCATCTCGCCTGTCAGGATGACGGCATTGAGACGGTGCCCCGTGCGCCGTCGAAGCTGCTCGAGCAGTTCGAGGCCGCTGATTCCCGGCAACCTGAAATCGAAGACGAAGTAGTCGGCGTCCTGCACCTCGGGATCGCCGAGCGCGCTCTCTGCGCTGAGGTGCACGATGGCCTCCATCCCAAGCGCCTCGCACGCCAGCTGGATCGCTATCGCGACCGCCATGTCGTCCTCGACGACCGCCACGCGGCTGCCGCTGAAATCCTCGCCCGATTCCGCCAGTGCCGCGGCGGGTGCGGGAATGCGAGGCCCACGGGCGTCGGCCTCGCTCGCGATCGGAATGCTGAATTCGAAGACGCTGCCGCGCCCCGGTCTCGAGCGGCACCGAACCTCGGTTCCCACCAGGCGCGAGATGCGCCGCACGATGGACAGGCCGAGACCGACGCCCTTGGTGCGATCGCGCTCCTGGTTGCCGATCTGGAAATACTCGTCGAATATCCGCTCCCGGAATTCGGCCGCGATGCCGAGACCGGTGTCCCAAACCTGCACCAGGGCATTGCCGCCGCGACGGCGGACGCTCACCAGGATGCCGCCCCGTTCGGTGTACTTGAGCGCATTGCCGATCAGGTTGCCCAGCATCACCAGCAGGAGCTGGCCGTCGGTCCTCAGCGCCCTCACGCCGCGCGGGAAGAAGTACTTGAAGCGCAAGCCCTTCGCCCGGGCCAGCGAAGAGAACTCGCCGTCGATCTTCTGGAAGACGCGTTCGACGGAGACCGTCTCCTCGGTCACCTTGACGAGTCCGGCGTCGAGCTTCGAGATATCGAGCAACGCGTTGAGCAGGTCGCCGAGGGCGGTCAGCGAGAACGACAGGTAATCCATCATGCGACGCTGGTCCGCGTCCAGCTCGGTTGCCGTCAAGGCCGCGTGGAACAGCCGGATCGCCTGCAGCGGCTGCCGCAGGTCGTGGCTGGCCGCGGCGAGGAATTCGCTCTTGGCGCGATTGAGGCGCTGCGCTTCCTCCTGGGCGAGCCGCAGGGAGCCGGTACGCTCCTCGATCAGCCGCTCGAGGTTGTCGCGGTGCTCGATGAGTTCGCGTTCGGCGACGTCGCGTGCCAGGTCGCGCCGCTTCAACCCGTCGACCAGCGCCGTGAAGCGGCGGTCGAACAGCTCGATCTCGTTCGCCGTGCCGGCGCCGCCGGCGGGCTGCTCGGCTTCGGGCAGCACGATCGCGATCTCCTGCTCGGTGCGCCGGATCAAACCGGCGAGCGGATCGAGCACGGTACGGCGCAGCATGACGCGCAGGGAAAAGAACAGGGCGACGTAGATCGCCAGCACCGTGAGCAGCGCGACGATCGCGCCGCGCGCAACCATGCGGTCGGCCAGCGCCGTCGAGTAGACCGCCCTGACCTCTCCCAGCGCGGTCTCGCCGCTGCCGCGCCACTTGATGTCCGAGCGGAATTCGAGGCCCTTGGCGCCGGACTTGCGCCCGAAGCTCGCCACCCGATAGCCCTCGTGGAACACCGCGATCGAAAGGATGTTCTCGTCGCTCAGCCCGGCCTCGGCGATGGCGTGCTCGAGCGCCGGATAGTCCTTGGCGACCAGATGCTCCACGGCGAAGGCGGCGATCCAATCCGTCTGAATCTGGCTCTGCTGGCGGAAGGCCCGGTCGACCAGGGTGCGCTGCACGTCCACGAAGTAGGCGCCGGTGAGCAGCAGGGCGACCATGACCGTGATCGACGAACCGATCAGGATGCGCGACGCGATCGAGCGCTGCGCGTTCTTGCGCTGCCCGCCTTCGACATCGTCGGCCGTCTTCAGGATTCCCTGCCCCACCACTTCGCCTCGCATCGGACGGGTATTATGCAGCCGAAATGAGAATCCGGGCCAAGGGGAGGTCGGAATGAGCGACAAGGATGCCGCCGAGAAGGTGATTCACCAGGAGAGCAAGGAATACCAGCTCAAGATCGATGTCGCCGCCCATCTGCCCCCGCATGACCGGGTGCCTGGCCGCGGCGACGAGGCGCTGTTCAAGGCGGTGGCGAAGGCCTTGCACCAGGCCGTGGCAAGCCTCGCCCACGACCACCGGATCGATATCCACGACAACGGATGGCGCCGCGATGCCCTCCGCTACGACACGGCGGAAGGACGCTTCAAGGCGAACGACCTCACCCTGGCGATCGAGGCCACCGACGAGCGCACCAAGCTCAAGTGCAAGCGGCACAGCTTCATTCCGGAACTCCTGTTCCAGCGGCCGGACCACGCGACCGTCTATCCGGATATCCGTGCTTCCGGCGTCTACAAGAAGCACGACACCAAGCTCAAGCGCGAACAGGACATCCATCTCGACAACATCAAGACCTGCGCGTCGGGCTCCCTGTTCGTCAAGGGGCGGCAGACCGACGTCAAGGACACTTCGTTCTTCCTGCATTACTATCCGCGCCTGGACAGCATCGTGCCCGGCCCCGTGCCGTTGAAAACGGTCTCGCATTGGGACGAGTGCGTCTACGACGACATGCGGGTGCGCTATGGGCGCGTCGACATCGACACCTGGATGCTGGTCAACCGGTGGGACGCGAAGACGCAAGCCTTGCTCGAGTCGGAGCTGTCGTTCAAGGTGGTCAAGAACCTGGACGATCCGTGGGACTGCAGCCAGCTCAAGGATGCCGGCGAGCTCTATCACGCCCTCGATGGAACGGGACTCTTCATGGAACTGCCGCCGATCTTCACCTTCTTCGACCCCGTCTCTTCGATCGACATCCTGAGGGCGCCATGACGGGCCTGATCGCGCGCCTGCTGCTGTCGGCCGCACTGGTCCTGGCCGTCTCGCCCGTCGCAGCCCAGGTGCTGCGCTTCGGCAGCTACGCTTCGGAGCGCCCGTCGGAGGAGCTGCGCAAGCTCGAACCCTTCCAGAAGTACCTCGAGACGAGCCTGAAGCAGCGGGGCTTTCGCGTGCGCGTGGACATCAGCATCTTCGCGACCTACGACGAAGGCATCGACGCCATCGCCGGCGGCGACGTCGACTTCTCGCGCCTCGGGCCCGTTGCCTACGTGCTGGCGAAGCGCAAGAACCCGGCGTTGACGCTGCTGGCCGGCGAAGCGCATGGCGGCGACAAGCAGTTCCCGGCCGTGATGATCGTCGCGAAGGATTCGCCGATCCGTAGCGTCGCCGACCTGCGCGGCAAGCGTTTCGCCTTCGGCGATCCCAGCTCGACCTCGGGCCGCTACCTCCCCCAGGCGGAACTCGCCAAGGCCAGCATCACGGCCAAGGACCTCGCTTCCTACGAATATCTCGGCCGGCACGACAAGGTGGTGTTCGGCGTCGCCAGCGGGCGCTTCGACGCCGGCGCCACCAACGTCAATACCTTCGACAAGTACGCCGAGGCGAAGAACCTGCGCGAACTGGCGCGCTACCCCAGCCCGACGCACGGCTGGGTGGCGCGCGCCAAGCTCGATCCGGCCCTGGCGAAGGCGCTGCGCAAGGCGCTGCTCGAGATGACGGATCCCCGCCTGCAGGAACTCATCGACCGCAACGGCTTCCTGCCGGCGACGGATGCCGACTACGACGAACTGCGGCGCGTCATGAATTTCGCCAAGGACTTCGGCCGTTGAAGCGGCCGGCGAGAAGGCGTCTAGGACCCGTTCCCTAGAGGATCGCGTCCAGGCGCCTGAGCGTCTCGTCGCGGCCGAGCACCTCGACCACGGCGTCGATGGCCGGCGACTGCGGCTGGCCAAGCAGCACCACGCGCAGCGGGATGGCCACCTGCGGCATCTTCATGCCGAATTCGGTGCAGGTGTCCTTGATCGCCGGGCCGAGCACGATCTTCTTCCACTCCGCGGCTGCGGCGAAGCGCTGGCGCAGCCCCTTGAGCGCCGCGCGGGCGGCGTCCGTGAGGTGCTGCGCCTGCAGTTCGGCCGCGGGATGCACGAACACCACCAGCGGCTCGACGGCATCGGCCAGTTCGTTGAGGTTGGCCGCGCGGTCCTTGTACAGCGCCATCGCCGTTTCGAGCGACGGGCCGGCCTCGGGATCGACGCCGCGCTTGGCCAGACGGTTGGCGACCTCGGATGCCAATCGCTTGTCGTCGGCCTGCTTGATGTAGTGGGCGTTGAGCCAGTCGAGCTTCTCGGTGTTGAATTGCGCAGCGGAGGCCGTGATGTGGTCGAGGTCGAACCACTGGACGAACTGCGCCATCGAGAACACTTCGTCGTCGCCGTGCGACCAGCCCAGGCGCGCCAGGTAGTTGAGCACCGCCTCGGGCAGGTAGCCGCGGTCGGCGTAATCCGTCACGGCCACCGAGTTGCGCCGCTTCGACAGCTTCTGGCCGTCGTCGCCGAGGATCATCGACAGGTGCGCATATTGCGGCACCTGAGCCCCGAGCGCACGCAGCACGTTGATCTGGCGCGGCGTGTTGTTGACGTGGTCGTCGCCGCGGATGACGTGGGTGATGCCCATGTCCCAGTCGTCGACGACGACGCAGAAATTGTAGGTCGGCGTGCCGTCGGCGCGCGCGATGATGAAGTCGTCGAGCTCGGCGTTGGCGATCTCGATGGGGCCCTTGACCTGGTCGTCCCAGGCCACCGCGCCGTCGAGCGGGTTCCTGAACCGCACCACGGGGGAAACGCCGGCCGGCGGCGTCGGCAGCGTCTTGCCCGGCTCGGGGCGCCAGCGGCCGTCGTAGCGAGGCTTCTCCTTCCTCGCTTCCTGCTCGGCGCGCAATTGGTCGAGTTCTTCCTTCGACGTGTAGCAATGATAGGCGGTGCCGGCCGCCAGCATCCGGGCGATGACTTCCTTGTAGCGCTCCATGCGCTGCGTCTGGTAGTACGGCCCCTCGTCGTGCGCGAGCCCGAGCCACGCCATGCCGTCGAGGATGGCCTGCACCGCCTGGGGCGTCGAGCGCTCGATGTCGGTGTCCTCGATGCGCAGGATGAACTTGCCGCCGTGACGGCGCGCATAGGCCCAGGCGAACAGCGCGGTGCGCGCGCCGCCGATGTGGAGATAGCCGGTGGGACTGGGAGCGAAGCGGGTGCGGACGGTCGATGAAGCGGTCATTGCAGTGCGTGAGCCGGATGCCTTGATGGGTCGCGGATTTTAGCAATTCCCGCCGGCGGCCGCCCGCCAGCCGACATGCTGCCCCTATTGCTGGACGGCCTCGAGCGCGAGCCCGATGGTGACGTCGTCGCCGACGTAGGGCGCGTACTTGCCGGCGTTGAACTCGCTGCGCTTGATGGTGGTGGTCGCGTTGGCGCCGATCGCTTCGCGCTTGAGCATCGGATGCGGCATGGCCAGGAACGAGGTCACGCTGAGCGTCACCGGACGGGTGATGCCCTTGATGGTGAGATTGCCGTCGATCGCCACCGGCTTGTCGCCGTCGAAATGCACCGCCGTCGACTTGAAGGTCGCGGTCGGATAGTGGGCGGTGTCGAGGTAGTCCGCGCCCTGGATATGGCCGTCGAACACGCTGGAGCCGGTGTCGACCGACTTCATGTCGATCACCACGTCGACCGCGCCGGTGTGCGCCGCGCGGTCCCACACCACGGTGCCGCTGGTCTTGTTGAAGCGCGACAGCTGCGTCGAGTAGCCGAGGTGGCTGTAGGAAAAGCGCGGGAAGGTGTGGTTGCCGTCGATCACGTAGGTCTCGGGCTGGGCCAGCGCGGAACCGGCGAGCGCGGCGACGGCGGCAAACAGGGCGATGCGTTTCATGGTCTTCTCTCCTATTGGGGTTGGGGTGGCGCCTGTCATTTCCCGGCGGTCGCCAGGAAGCGGAACTTGATCTGGATCTCGTTGGCGACGGTGCCGAAGTCCGCCCATTCGCCCTGGCCGATGCCATAGTCGGCGCGCTTGAGGGTGAAGCTGCCCTCGAACTGCGCGGCATTGCCCTGCGGACCGTAGGTGAACGGCGCCGTGACGATCTGCGTGCGGCCGTGCATCGTGAGCTTGCCGCTGGCCTCGTAGCGGTTGCCGCCGAGCGCCTTGACGGCAGTCGACTCGAAATGGGCCTGCGGGTAATTCTTCACGTCGAACCAGTCCTTGCCCTTCACCTCCTCGTCGGCTTCGGGCAGGCCGGTGTCGATGCCGGCCAGATCGACGTCGATGACGGCCTTGGCGGCCGCCGGCTTAGCCGGATCGAAGTCGATGCGCGCCGAGTACTTGCGAAAGCGACCTTCGACGGGGACGCCCATCTGCTTGTACGTAAAGGTCAGCGCGCTCCTGTCGGGCGTCACCGCATACTGCGCGGCGTGGGCGATGGGCAGTAGCGCGGCGGCAATCAGGCCCAGCAACAGTTTCTTCATGACGATCTCCTTGGCAGCATGCGGGTCAGCACGTCGTCGCGGTCGACGACGTGATGTTTGAGGGCGGCGCCGGCATGGCCGGCGACGACCGCGGCGAGCAGGTAGTTGAGCCATTCGTGCACCTCGCCCAACACCTCGCCCAATTCCTTGTTCTTCTCCAGCAGGTCGGGAATCGGCAGCACGCCGAACCAGACGGTCTGGAAGCCCTTGGCCGAACTCATCAGCCAGCCGGTCAAGGGAATCGCGGCCATCAGCACGTAGAGCAGCGCGTGCCCGGCATGCGCGGCGCCGCGCTGCCATGCCGGCATCGCGGCCGGCAGCGCCGGCGGGCGGTGCGTCGCACGCCAGGCGAAGCGTAACAGGAGGAGCGCGAAGGCGGTCACGCCCGCCCATTTGTGCCACGAATAGACCTTCAGTTTCCAGGGCGACAGCGGCAGGCCATGCATGTAGAGCCCGACGCCGAAGAGCGCGGCGAGCAGCGCGGCGACGATCCAATGCAGGCCGATGGCCACCGGCGTATAGCGCGCCGCGCTCATGCCGTCGCCCCGCGAAAGACGAAGGCGTCCATGGCCAGCACATAGTCGTCGACGCCGGCATGCGCGCGTGCCGCCCGGGCGCCCTGCCCCGCCGCGCCCAGCGCGAGGTAGAGGGGCAATAGATGTTCCTCGCTGGGATGGGCCCTCTCGGCATCCGGCGCGCGGCTGCGATAGTCGAGCAGGCCCTCGACGTCGCCCGCCGCAAGCCGTTGCCAGAGCCAGTCGGGGAACGCCCGCACGTAGTCCGGCACGGCACCGGCGGCACCGCCGGCGACGAGCTGGAAGTCGCGCAGGTTGTGCGTCGCATTGCCGCTCGCCAGAACCAGGAAGCCGCGCCCCGGCAGCGCCGACAAGGCCCGGCCCAACGCAAGGTGATGCGCCGGTCCCCGAGCCGCCTGGATGGACAGGGGAATCACCGGGACGTCGGCGTCGGGGTACATGAGCCGCAGCGGCACCCAGGCGCCGTGATCGAGGCCGCGGCCCGCATCGGCCAGCGCCGCGAAGCCGGCGTCGCGCAGGGACGCCAGCACCTCGGCAGCCGCCTCCCTGCAGCCGCTGGCCGGATAGCGGATCGCGTACAGCTCGCGCGGGAAGCCCCAATAGTCGTGGAGGGTCTCGGGGCGATCGGCGAGGCCGACGGTCGGCTGGTCCGTATCCCAGTGCGGGCTGGCGACGACGACGGCGCGCGGCCGCGGCAAGGCCGCGGCGAGGCGCCGCAGCGCATCGCCGGCAGCGCCCGGCCGCAATGCGAACGTGGGCGCGCCATGGGGCACGAACAGGGTCGGCAGGATCGGGGCAGTCGTTTGCATGGCTGCAATGTAGCCCGGCGTCGCCGCTCGAAATAGAGGACAATCTGGAATACTTTGTTGCCAGGAGCGGAACAATGGACAAACTCGACGCCATGAGGACATTCGTCCGCGTCGCCGAGACCGGCAGCTTCTCGGCCGTTGCCCAGCAAGCCAACATCGCGCGCTCGGCGGTGACCCGGCAGATCGCCGGACTGGAGACGCAGCTCGGCGTCAAGCTGCTGTCGCGCACCACGCGCCGCCTCTCGCTCACCTCGGCCGGCGCCGCCTACCTGGAGAAGTGCCGCGTCATCCTCAACCTGGTGGAGGCGGCCGAAACGGGACTCGCCGAGGAGCACCAGCGCGCGCGCGGGCCGATCAGGCTGAGCGTGCCGCTCAGCCTCGGCATCCGCTACCTGAGCCCGCTGCTGCTCGAGTTCGCCACCGAGCATCCCGAGGTGTCGCTCGACACCGAGTACAGCGATCATCGCAGCAACCTGTTCGAGGCGGGGCTCGATCTGACGATCCGCGTCACGAGGCGACTGGAGCCCGGCGACGTCGCCCGCCGCATCGGCGGCAGCCGCATGATGGCCGTCGCCGCGCCCGACTACCTCGCGCGCCATGGCAAGCCCGCCCATCCGGCGGAACTGATCGACCACGAATGCCTGTGCTACACCGGCGCCGGCACATCGCGCTGGGACTTCCAGGTCGACGGGCAGGTGCAGGGGTTCCCGGTGCGCGGACGGCTGCAGGCCAACAACGGCGACGTGCTGCTGTTCGCGGCGATGAGCGGCTTCGGCATCACCTACGCGCCGAGCTTCATCTGCGGCGAAGCGCTCGCCGCGGGCCATGTCAGGCAGATCCTCCCGGGCTTCGCGATTCCCGACATCGGGATCTACGCCATGCTGCCGGGCAACCGGCTGGTGCCGCACCGCGTGCGCGCGCTGGTCGATTTCCTGGCCGCGCGCCTGGAACGCGATCCGCCGTGGGAGACGCGGCGAAAGCGCCGCACCGCCTAGAGCAACTCGGTGTCCTCGTGCGAATACGCTGGGCTGCAGCAGCACAGGATGCGCAGCGGCTGGTCGCCCTCCGCTTCGATGCAATGCGGCGTGCCCGGGGGAATCAGGACGGTATCGCCGGGCGAGACCTCGAAGCGCTCCTTGCCGAGGGTCATGCGGCCGCGGCCTGCGGTCACGTGATAGAGCTCTTCGGTCTCGCGATGGCGGTGCAGCCGGGTTTTCGCGCCGGGCGGGACCGTCGCCTCGGCCAGGCTCTGGTTGCGCGCACCATGTGCCTCGGGGTGCATGAGCTCGCGGATCTCGGAGCCGTCCTTGGTCACGTAGGGAACGGCCTCGGCATAGCGCGAATGGACGTTCATCTTCGTCACGCGAGCCGCGCGCTCGCCGCCCCGCTGGCCCGATCGACGATGAGATCGACCTCGCAGTACTCGTTCTGCGGCTCGATGGGCGTCGGGTCGTCGGCGCAGTTGCAGCCCACGGTCAGGCCTTCGTAGAACACGCCGATCCTCGCGCGTATCTCGCTCTCGTCCGCGGCCGCGGAGATGACCATGACGCTGAAGCGATCGCCGAGCGCATAGCTGCTGCCGGAAAGCCCCGCCTGCAGCGGCAGCGCGGCGGGAGGCAACTGCTCGAGCTCCTCCTTCAGCACGGCGGCGAATTGCTCGGACGGCCAGGCGGCCGCGGCGCGAGGCAGCGAAAAGGCGACGGTGTCCATGCGCGCAGCTTAACTCACCGAGCCGAACAGCGAACCGATGGCGGCGGTCACGGCCATGGCGACCGCCCCCAGCACGCTCACGCGCAGCGCCGCCGAGAGCATCGGCGCGGCGCCGGCCCTGGCGGCCACCGCGCCGAGCAAGGCGAGGAAGGCGACCGAGGCCGCGAACACCCAGGCCATGATGGCAGGAGCCGGCGCCCATGCCACCACGGCAAGCGGCAACGCCGAGCCGACGGAGAAGCTCGCGGCGGAGGCCACGGCCGCCTGGATCGGCCGCGCGCGCATCGGCGCCGAAATGCCCAGCTCGTCGCGCGCGTGGGCCGCAAGCGCATCGTGCGCCATCAGCTGGCCGGCGACTTCGCGCGCCAGCGGCGGCGCCACGCCGCGGCCGACGTAGATGGCCGTCAGTTCCCGATGCTCAGCGGCCGGGTCGCGCTCGAGCTCGGCACGCTCCCGGGAAAGATCGGCGTCTTCCGCATCGGCCTGGGAATGCACGGACACGTATTCGCCGACGGCCATCGACATGGCGCCGGCGACGAGACCGGCAACGCCGGCGACGAGCACGCTGCCGCGGCCGGACTCCGCTGCCGCAACGCCGACGACCAGGCTCGCCGTCGATACGATGCCGTCGTTGGCGCCGAGGACCGCCGCGCGCAGCCAGCCGCCGCGCGCGCTATGGTGATGTTCGCGATGACGGCGCGCCATGGTCTTCAGCCCCTGCGCGCCGCCGCTTCCGGCTAGTTCCAGTCGCCGCCGCCGGCGCTGCCGTCATCCCACGAGCCGCCGTCGGAGACGCCGAAATCGGCGCCCCCCATGTCGTCGTAGCCGTTCCCCGGCGCGGCGTCGAAGGACGACGGCAGAGGCTGCGCCACGTCGGACGATGAATGACCGCCATCCAGCACGCGGTGCATGAGCGCCTCGCCGGCCGCCACGCCGGCGCCCACTGCAAGACCGGTGGCGAGACCGCCGAGCATGCCCGAGCCCAGTCCGCTACCGGGCGCACCGGGACCCGCCATCGGTCCAGCACCCGGAACGCCGAAGGTCTGGCCGCCGGGGCCGCAGCCGGCGGGCACCAGCGCCGGGGCGGGACGCCGCAGCGAGCGCAGGAAGAAGATGAAGGCGGCCAGCACCAGGCCGCCGAGGATCAGATAGCCCCAGGGAATGCCCGCCGTTGCGGTCGCGCCGGGCATGGCCGCGGCCGGCGTCGCCGCGCGCGCCGCATTCGGCGCGACCAGCCGCGCCTGCAGTTCGCGCACGGCCTCCGGCTTGGCGAAGTTCAGGCCGGGCGACAGCCGCTCGGCCGTGGCCAGTTCAGCCCGGGCCATGTCGGTGCGGCCCTCCTTCGCCAGCAATTCCGCCTCGACGAAATGCGCCTTGGCGCTGTTCGGGTGGTCGCGCAGCACCTGGTCCATCATCCCTTCGGCCTGCTTGATCTGGCCGCTCTCGGCGGCTTGGTAGACCTCGTGCAGCGTCGGCTCGGCCGCCATCGCGGCCACAGGCGCCGCGATGGCGGCGGCCAGGGCGAAGGCGGCAAACGTCGCTCGTTTCATCTGAATCTCGTCCTCTTTGAGAGTGAATGGGCAAAGCCGATATGGGGGCACCGGCTGGAATTTCCAGACGGCCGGTGCGGTCCCCGACGGCCGCCGGTCAGACCGGCGTGCGCCAGGAAGGTTCCACATGACATTGAGACGCGTCAGGAATGACGCGAACGTCCGCCGGGCGGCGGCTCTGGCTTCTCGTGATGCCCGATGCGGTGGGCCGGCGTGCCGCTTTCGAAGACTTCGAGTTCGCCGTCCTCGTTGCGCACGACGCGGACGCCTTCGGGCAGGGGCTCGTCCGACTCTCCCAGGCTTTCCAGCCAGTGGTTTCCCGGCGGCTGGAGGATGTCCATCAGCGAGTGTCCGAGTTGGGCCATGATGCTCAGGCCACGCGCTTCGTCACGCAGCCGAAGCCGAAGAACAGCCCGACCAGGGCCACGAGCGCGTGGAACCCGGCATCGTCCGGGGCATAGGCGCTCGCCCAAGGGACGAAGCCGAGGATGCCCAACGCAAGGAACACGCCTCCGAAGATGACGGCGGTCCGTTTCAGCATTTCCTAATTCCTCCAACCGGCTCTCGCCGGCCATCGACCTCTTTGACTCCCGCGGCGCCGGTTTGTGCCCGAGAGACAATTAGGAGTCGTTGTCATTCCGACAATGAAAAAGGCGTTTCACGATACGAATCGCAAAGTGCAACACAATGATTCCGCGCATAAACATATTTCCATGGCGCCGCCCACAATGCGATGTGGCAGCGCAGCATCGCCCCTATACTTGACTTGCGCGCTCAGGCTTTAGGCGACGCCAGTGCCAACGACTAGGAGAACCACGATGCAGATCACTACCTACTACGCGATCCAGAACCCCCGGAGCGGCCAGGTCGATGCGGACGTCCAGGCACTCCTGCATTTCATCAACGACACGTCGAGCGGCAATGGCGACAACCGCTCGTGGAACACGATGCGGGCGCGCATCGACGCCGAACTCGACCGCCAGACCCAGGAACGGCTGGGCATCGGACTGGAAGTCCAGCAGGACGAGGCGGACGACGATTGACGGCGGACAACCGGCCGCCAGAGTAACGGCGGCCGGCGCGCCTTTCCCATGACAACATGATGGACTCGGGGCCATAATGTCGTCCGTATGACGATGCGGCCGGGCGGCCGCGCCCAGCAGAGGAGTCCCAACGTGCCGAGCCAGTTCCGGGTGTTCATGGCGTCACCGTCCGCATCGCCGCTCCTCGGCGAAATGGCGATCATCATCGCGGCCTGGCCCAAGGACGAGTTCAGCTACCGCGGCGAATGCTTCGTGATGGTCGAGCGCGCACCCGCGACGCTGCATCAGACCAAACTGTCCTTCAACGCAGCCAGCGTCCCGGAAGGCATCATCGACGACAAGCTGGGCTTCGTCCAGGATGCCGCCCTGCGCGCTGGCAAGGGCGAGATCGCGCGGCTCCTCAAGGCGCGCTTCGACCTCACCAGCGACTGGAACGTCTTCGCGAAGCAGGTGGAATACCAGGAGGTCGACCGCAACCACCTCGCCCACCTGTGGATCCTCGGCCGCTGGACCGAGGAACTCAAGCAGGTCTTCAGCACCAGCGAATGCGAGGAACTGATCGAGTGGCTGCGCACCGTCAAGCAGTGCCAGCCGATCTCGATCACGACGACCACGCTGAAGTGCGCCGGTCAGTAGTTCGCGGCGATTCCGCTGAAGAAGCCCACGCCGACGAGCACCAGCAGGGTTAGCCCGACCGCGATGAGCGCCAGACCGAGGATCTTGGAATTGCGCGTCATCGCCGGCGACGGCGCCTCCACCAGGTAGTTCTTCAGCTCGCCCGAATCCACCAGCCGCTGGTATTGGGCGGGATGGTCGTGGCGGAACTCCCGCAGCGATTGCGTGCCGGTGAACATCACCACGTCGGGCGGCGGCAGCTTGTCGGGGCGGAAGTGGTTGTTGAAGAAGTGCACCGTGAAGAGGAAGACGGCGGCCAGGAATGCCTCCTCGCCATGGACCAGCGTCCCGACGTTGAACACCCAGCCCGGCAGGTACTGCGCCGTGACGTGCGGGAACGCCAGCATCAGGCCGCTCCAGCCGATGATATTGAAGCCCCAGAAAACCGCCCAGTAGTCGAACTTCTCGAAGTAGGCCCAGCGGTCGAACAGCGGCTTCGGGCCCTTGCCCATGAACCACTTGAACATGCCCCAGCAGTCCTTGAAGTCCTTCCAGTTGGGGATCAGCGAATCGGGGCCGAACCAGCGGAAATGCCTGTCTCGCAGCAGTTTCTGCATCACGTAGACGAAGTGGATGAGGAAGATGCCGACGAACAGCGCGGCGGACACGCGGTGGATCAGCCCGAGGATCTTTGGTCCGCCCACGGCCTGCGCCACGTAGGGCGCCCAGGCGCTTTGGGCGTACAGCGCGCTCGTGCCGGTCAGCACCAGGGTCATGGTCACCAGCGCGAATGCCAGGTGCCCGAGGCGCCAGCCCCAGTGGAAGCGGCGGAAGTGCTGCCGGTTCTCGTCCAGCTGCAGGCCCTTGGTGTCGATGCGGGCGTGCGGCTTGCCCTGCTTGCGGTCGTTCCATTCGCGGTAGTACCAGAGACCCGAATGGGCCCAGAAGAACAGGAACACGAATATCAGCAGCCCCGCCATGAATTTCGAGGCGATGTACATCTGCGGGTACTTCTCGTAGTCGTGCGAATTGGCGTGCGGACCGAAGCTCGCGAAACCGGCGGTCGCCTCGTGCATGCCCTGCTCTTCGTCGGTATGGCATTTGCGGCAGGTCTTGAGCTTGTTCTTCGGGTTGACCGTCGACTTGGCATTGGTCACCGCCCGGATCGCATGGCTTTCGTGGCAGTCGAAGCACTTCGCGGTGTAGGCGAAGCCCAGGCGGTTCACCTGTCCGTGGTAGGTATCCGTGTAGCTCCTGAATTCCTCCTTGTGGCAGCCGCCGCAGGTGTTCACGTTGTTGATCTTGAACTCGGCGGAGGAAGTGTTGCCGATGCTGTGGGCCGTGTGGCAGTCGATGCATACCGCGGACTTGATGTTGCCCTTATCGAACAGTTCCTCCGCATGCGCCGAGGACTTGTAGCGCCGCAGCTGCTTGTCGTGGCAGTTCTCGCCGCATAGCGCGGGGATCTCCTTGTGCCACGCCGTGCGCTGCTCGGAGCCCTTGGGCGGCACGCTGAAGGCGTGGGAGGAATGGCAGTCCTCGCACCAGGCCTTGGGCCGCGCCGGATTGTCCTTGTCCGGCGTCGCATGCAGCGATTTCCGGTACGCCTCGATGTTCTGCACCACCAGACCGAGCCGTTCGTTCTGCGCCTCGCGTCCGTCCTTCTTCACGGCGGCCCAAAGCGCCTCGTGGCAGCTGACGCAGTTCGGCGGCTTCACGCCGGGCGCCTTGGCGTGGTTCTTCCGGCTGTCGACGATCTCCTGGTGGCAGTCCGTG
Source organism: Rhodocyclaceae bacterium (assembly GCA_036391735.1). Classification (GTDB taxonomy): domain Bacteria; phylum Pseudomonadota; class Gammaproteobacteria; order Burkholderiales; family Rhodocyclaceae; genus Nitricoxidireducens. The sequence goes on along the minus strand of DASVZI010000007.1, from coordinate 1,397 downwards.
CATTGCATCTCGGCATGGAGGCTGCGGGCGAAGCGCCCTTCGTCGACCGGCGCCAGTTCGCGCGTGCCGCTTGGGGCGGCGACCGCGATGGCGGCCTTCTTGTCGCCATGGCAGGTGAGGCAGCCGGCGCTGTCGAGCCTGGCGGTCTCCCCGGCCATGCCGGGGAGCGCCATCAGGGCGATCACGAGCCCTGCCGCCGCCGCCGCGAGATTCTTCCAATGCGCTCCGAGGGTGAACATGGACGGCTCCATCAATGTACCGGCTTCGCGACTTTTCCCGGACCGCAAGCGGATCAGCGGGAGAGGATGTAGTCGAACAGGTTGTCGAGTTCCTTCGGATCCTTGGTATCGATCCGCTTATGCTTTTCCTTGGTGCCGTCCTCGAGCTTCACCATCGGCTGCTTGGTCACGTTGTCGAGCATCTTCTCCTTGGCGTCGGCCTTGCCCTTGAACTTGGCGGCGATCTTCTTGAACGACGGCCCCTTCTTGGTCTTGGTGACGTCGTGGCACTTGGTGCAGTCGTTGCGATCCAGGGTCTCGTTGGCGGCGTCTTCATCGACCGCCGCGAACGCGGACGGCGCGCCGACGAGCAGGGCCACGGCGGCGATCAGGCTGGCCAGGCTGAGCGATTTCATGATTCCGATTCCTTTCATCAACAAGAAACTCGATTTGGTCAGGCGCCCTGCGTGCCGGCCGGCAGATCCGGTGCCTGGGCCGCAGCCGCGGGGCGATCTTCCTGACACAGCCAGTCGCAGATCTCGGCCAGGGTGTCGACGTCCTCCTCGACACAGACTGCGGTCAGGTCCGCAACCGCCTTGAGGTAGCGGTTCGACGTCCGCTGCGCGAGCCCCCGGCAGTAGTCGGGCACCCATCGGGACAGATGCTCGGACTGGAAGGCCCGCTGCGCCGTCAGGGCCTCGGCCGCATCCGGGCGATCCCCCAGCGCCCACGCCTTGAACTCCCAATGGCACAGCAGCGCCATGAAGCGCAACTCCGCGCCGAGATGGTCCGGCGACGGGGCTTCTGGAGCGACGTCGCCGAACCCGGCCTTGGCCATGGCGGCCGCGACCTGTTCGGTGGCCTTCCCCGGCAGGCAGCCCTCCCGGACATGGGATTCGAAAGGCAGCGGTTCGCCCGCCGCCCTGTCGCCGAGCGTCAGGTGCCGGGTGAAAGCCACGGCCGCCTCGTCGCCTTGCCCGAGGGCGGCTTCCGTCGCCCCGATCAGCTCCATGAGCTGGACGGGGCCGGAAACGGGATCGGCATCGCCCAGGGTCGCTTTCAGGCCGGCCAGCATGGAAGCCGTGGGGACGTCGAGGCAGAGATCGGAGAGCAGCCAGTAGGCCTGGGCCCGGCGCCGCGCCTGATGCATGAGTGCGTCGAAGGCGGTCATTTTTCTAG
>DASVZI010000006.1:0-8730 GCA_036391735.1 Rhodocyclaceae bacterium | reverse complement strand
GTGATGTCCTGATTGCTGATATAGCCCAGCAGGCCGAGGTCGCCGTTGAAGTTGGCGAGGCCTTTCAGGTAGTAGGCATAGTCGACGTTGGGATGGTTCGGATGCAGCCGGATGAAGCGGTCGCAGGCGGCGACCGCCGAGGTCTTCTCTTCTTGCCGGTAGTAGGCGTAGGCGACTTCGAGCTGCGCCTGCTGGGCGTAGCGGCCGTAGGGGTAGCGCGCCTCGAGCTTTTCGAACAGCTTGATCGCCTTGTCGTAGGCACCGTCCTGCATCGCGGCGGTCGCCTCGGAATACAGCTTGTTGGCGGACCAGCCCACCGTCTCGTCGGCCTGATCGGGAAGCAGGCCGCAGCCGGCACCGACCAGCGCGAAAAGCACGGCCAACAGAGACGCTAAACTACGCATGATGAACATCCCGCAATCGAGTCGCGGCGATTATAGCTCAGCGCGCCAAGCCGCCCCGGCGATGCACGCCATTCCCCCGGAATGCGCGGGTTTGCGCCTGGACGCGGCGCTTGCCCGGCTTTTCCCCGAGCATTCGCGCAGCCGCCTGCAATCCTGGCTCAGGGAGGGGCGCATTCGCGTCGACGGCGCGGCGGCCGACCCCAAGCGCAAGGTATACGGCGGCGAGCAGATTGCGCTCGATGCGCCTCCGCCGGCTGCCGAGACCGCCGAGCGGGCCGAGGACATCGCGCTGACAGTCGTTTTCGAGGACGCGCACCTGCTGGTCATCGACAAGCCGGCGGGGCTGGTCGTCCACCCGGGCAGCGGCAACTGGTCGGGCACGCTGATGAATGCCCTGTTGCACCATGCGCCCCAACTTGCCCTGATACCACGGGCCGGCATCGTGCACCGCCTCGACAAGGACACCAGCGGCCTGCTGGTGGTGGCCAAGACGGAAGCGGCGCAGACCGACCTGGTACGCCAGCTGCAGGCGCGCAGCGTGCGTCGCCACTATCTGGCGCTTGCCTTGGGCAACGTGGCGCGGGATGGAACGGTGGATGCGCCCATCGGGCGGCATCCCGTGCAGCGAACCAAGATGGCGGTGGTCGGCGGAGGTCGCGACGCGCGGACCCATTACTCCGTGAAGGAGCGCTTCCCCTGCGCAACGCTCGTCGAATGCCGGCTAGAGACGGGCCGCACCCATCAGATCCGGGTTCACCTGGCATCGATCGGGCACCCGCTGGTCGGCGACAAGACCTATGGCCGCTCGCGCAGCGGAGACCCGCGATTCGATCGCTTTCCGCGCCAGGCGCTGCATGCCTGGCGATTGGCGCTGGTGCACCCGGACAGCGGCACGGAAATGGGGTGGGAATCGCCATTGCCGGCCGACATGGCGGCCCTGCTGGCGGAGCTGCGCGGTGCCTGACTTCATCGTTCCCGACTGGCCGGCCCCGCCGAACGTGAGAGCCGTGTCGACGACGCGACGTGGCGGACGCAGCACCGGACCGTACGAGAGCTTCAATCTCGGCGGTCACGTCGGCGACGATCCCGTCGCAGTGGCCGCCAATCGCGAACTGCTGAAGCTTCAGCTCCCGCTGCAGCCCTGCTGGCTGAACCAGGTTCATGGCACGCGATGCATCGACGCCGATACCGCCGACGACGGTGCCGAGGCGGACGCCAGCGTTTCGCGAAGGGGGCGCCGCGCTTGCGCGATCCTGACGGCAGACTGCATGCCGATTCTCCTGTGCGACGATGCGGGCAGCGTGGTTGCGGCCGCACATGCGGGCTGGCGGGGCCTGGCGGCCGGTGTCGTGGAAGCCGCTGTCGCCTCCATGAACGTGCCGCCCGGGCGGATATTCGCATGGCTCGGACCGGCCATCGGACCGCGGGCCTTCGAGGTCGGGGACGAGGTCAGGGCCGCCTTCGTCGGCGGCGACGCCGGCGCCATCGAGGCCTTCGCCCCGCACGGCGCCGGCAAATGGCTTTGCGATCTGCATGCGCTGGCGCGGCGCCGGCTCATGACCCTGGGCGTTGTAAGCATCCATGCAGATTCGTCGTGTACCTTCACGGACCGCGACCGTTTCTTTTCGTACCGGCGCGACGGCGCGACCGGCCGGATGGCCTCGGCGATCTGGCTTCAGAAGTAGCCGGAAACCGCGGTGCGGCGGGCTGGAAAGACATTTGACACCCTTCATGCTGCAATGCAAAATCGACCCTCTTGACCAGGAGCCTCGGATGCCCGTCACCCAAGACCCCAAGCCGGCCGACTTCAAGGCCATGTTCGACGCGGGCCAAGCTTTCGCCCAGGGTTTCATGCAGATTCTGGCGCAGGGCCAGGCATCGCTGAAGAACAGCCTGCCGCCGGCGCCGCCGATTGGCGCCCTTCCTGCCGGCTGGCACGCCGAGACGGAGGAGATGGCCACGCTGCAGAAGGAATGGGCGCAGCGCCATACGGAACTGTGGCAGGCGATGCTGAGCCGCAAGGCAGGCGAGCCGAGCCCCGCGATCGCCCAGGCCGAGCCGGGCGACCGGCGCTTCGAGAGTCCGGCCTGGGCCGAAAGCCCGATCTACGACTACCTGCGCCAGGCCTATCTGCTGAATGCCGAGTACCTGAAGAAGATGGCCGATGCGGCGCCCGTGTCGCAGGGTTCGTCGAAGGAGCGCATGCGCTTCCTGACGCGCCAGTACGTCGACGCCATGGCGCCCTCGAATTTCGCCGCGACGAATCCCGAGTTCATCAAGAAGGCCCTCGAGACCCAGGGCGAGAGCATCACGCAGGGCATCAAGAATTTGATCGCCGACATGGAGAAGGGCCGGATCTCGATGACCGACGAGACGGCCTTCGAGGTTGGCCGCAACCTGGCGATCACGCCGGGCGCCGTGGTCTACGAAAACGACCTGATGCAGTTGATCCAGTATTCGCCGCTGACCGACACGGTGGCGAAACGTCCGTTCGTCATGGTGCCGCCCTGCATCAACAAGTTCTACATCCTCGACCTCCAGCCGGAGAACTCCTACGTGCGCTATGCCGTGGAGCAGGGCCACACGGTGTTCCTCGTCTCGTGGCGCAACGTCAAGGCCGATCTCGGCCACAAGACCTGGGACGACTACATCGAGGAAGGGCCGCTGACGGCCTTCCGCGTGGCGCAGGAGATCTGCGGCGTGGACCAGGTGAATGCTCTCGGCTTCTGCGTCGGCGGCACCATCATCGCCTCGGCGTTGGCGGTGGCCGCGGCGCGCGGCGAGAAGCCGGCCGCGTCGCTGACCCTGCTCACCACGCTGCTCGATTTCTCGGACCCGGGCGAGCTCGGCTGCTTCATCGACGAGGCTTCGGTGGTGGCACGCGAGAACACCATCGGCAAGGGCGGGCTGCTGCACGGCAAGGAGCTGGCCTCGGTGTTCTCCGCCCTGCGCGCCAACGACCTGATCTGGCAGTACGTCGTGGGCAACTACCTTAAGGGCGGCAAGCCCTCGGCCTTCGACCTGCTCTACTGGAACTCCGATTCCACCAACCTGCCCGGCCCGTTCCTCGCCTGGTACCTGCGCAACATGTACCTCGAAAACAACTTGCGGGTACCGGGCAAGCTGTCGATGTGCTCGGTCCGCGCCGACCTCGGCCGGGTCGACATGCCGACCTTCATCCTCGCCACGCGCGAAGACCACATCGTCCCCTGGAAGTCGTCGTACCTCAGCCGCGCGCATCTCGGCGGCGAGACGACTTTCGTGCTGGGCGCCTCCGGGCATATCGCCGGCGTCATCAACCCGGCGGCGAAGAACAAGCGCAGCCACTGGATCAACGACAGCAAGACGGCCAACGCCGACGAGTGGCTGGCGGGCGCGACCGAGGTCAAGGGCAGCTGGTGGCCGCGCTGGGCCGAATGGTTGAAGCGCTTCGCCGACGGCGAGGTGCCGGCGCGCGGCCGGCTCGGCAGCAAGCAGTACAAGCCGGGCGAGCCGGCACCGGGGCGTTACGTCAAAGAAAAAGCATAACCGCGACAGAGGAGGCAGACATGCAACGAGTGGCACTGGTAACGGGCGGCATGGGGGGGCTGGGCGAGGCGATCTGCATCAAGCTCGCGGCGCTGGGAGACCGGGTGATCACCACCTACAGCCCCAACAACACCAAGGCGCACGAATGGCTGCGCCGCATGAACGAGATGGGCTATGGCTTCAAGGGCTACCCGTGCGACGTCACGGACTACGACGCCTGCCGCGATTGCGTCACCCGGGTGACGCAGGAAGTCGGTCCGGTCGACGTGCTGGTGAACAACGCCGGCATCACCCGCGACATGACCTTCAAGAAGATGACCAAGGCGGACTGGGACGCCGTGATCCACACCAACCTCGATTCCGTCTTCAACATGACCAAGCAGGTGATGGACGGCATGGTCGAGCGCGGCTGGGGCCGCATCATCAACATCTCGTCGGTCAACGCCACCAAGGGAGCGTTCGGCCAGACCAACTATTCGGCTGCGAAGGCCGGCATGCACGGATTCACCAAGGCGCTGGCGCTCGAGGTCGCCAAGAAGGGCGTTACGGTCAATACGATTTCGCCGGGATACATCGGCACCAAGATGGTGATGGCGATTCCGCAAGACGTTCTCGAGAGCAAGATCCTGCCGCTGATTCCGCAAGCACGGCTGGGCAAGCCCGAGGAGGTCGCGGGTCTCGTCGCCTATCTTGCCTCGGAGGAGGCGGCGTTCGTCACCGGCGCCAACATATCCATCAACGGCGGGCAGCACATGTTCTGAACGCCCGCGATTGAAAACCCTAGATTGACAGACAGTGAAAGGAATCAGCATGACTCAACGCGTAGCATTCGTCACCGGCGCCATGGGCGGCCTCGGAACCGCCATCTGCCAAGCCTTCGCCAAGGACGGCTACAAGGTGGTCGCCGCCTACCATCCCCAGTTCGACAACAAGGACGAGTGGCTCAAGGAGCAGCAGGCCGCCGGCTTCAACGACTTCATCCCGGTGGCCGGCGACGTTTCCGACATCGAGTCCTGCAAGGCGATGGCGGCCGAAGCCGAAGCCAAGGCCGGCCCGATCGACATCCTGGTCAACAACGCCGGCATCACGCGTGACCGCATGTTCGCCAAGATGGAAAAGGACCAGTGGGATGCCGTGATCGCCACCAACCTCTCCAGCCTGTTCAACATGACCAAGCAGGTGTCCGCCAAGATGGCCGAGCGCGGCTGGGGCCGTATCATCAACATCTCGTCGGTGAACGGCGTCAAGGGCCAGGCCGGCCAGACCAACTACTCGGCCGCCAAGGCCGGCGTGATCGGCTTCTCCAAGGCGCTCTCCCAGGAACTGGCCACCAAGGGCGTCACGGTCAACGCCATCGCCCCGGGCTACGTCGCGACCAAGATGGTCATGGCGATCCGCGAGGACGTGCTGAAGAGCATCATCGATACCATCCCGATGAAGCGCCTGGCCAAGCCCGAGGAAATCGGGGCCCTGTGCTCCTATCTGGCGTCCGACCTGGCCGGCTACATGACCGGCGCGACGCTCAACATCAACGGTGGGTTAAACTTCCAGTAATACGAAAGCAAGGCCGGTGCTCCCGAGGGGGGACGCCGGCCGTCCTGGGGAGACATCGAATATGGCTGCACCGGTCCGCCTGATCAAGAAATACCCGAACCGCCGTCTCTACGACACGCGCACCAGCACCTACATCACGCTGGCCGACGTCAAGGAACTGGTGCTGCAGCACGAGAATTTCCAGGTGGTCGACGCCAAATCCGGCGATGACCTCACGCGCAGCATCCTGCTGCAGATCATCCTCGAGGAGGAGGCCGGCGGCGCGCCGATGTTCACCTCCGACCTGTTGTCGCAGATGATCCGCTTCTACGGCAACGCCATGCAGGGCATGATGGGCAAGTACCTCGAGAACAACATCAAGGCCTTCGCCGAAATGCAGCACAAGCTGCACGACCAGGCGCGCTCGCTGTATGGCGACAACTCGCAGATGAGCAAGGACCTGTGGGCGCAATTCCTCGGCTTCCAGGGACCGGCGATGCAGAACATGATGTCTGCCTACGTCGAGCAGAGCAGCAAGATGTTCCAGCAGATGCAGGACAGCATGCAGGAGCAGACCAAGAAGATGTTCACGGGGCTCCAGTTCCCGGGCTTCCCGGCAGCGGGAGCCGAAAAGGCCGAAGAGAAGAAATGACGGGACGCGCGAAGCGCACTGACGCCGACTCCAGGACACCCCGCCCCAAGAAGACGAAATCCCCCACCGTCGGCTTCGTCTCCCTCGGCTGCCCGAAGGCGACGGTCGACACCGAGCAGATCCTCACGCGCATGCGCGCGGAAGGCTACGAGATCTCCGGCAGCTACGCCGGCGCCGACCTCGTCGTCGTCAATACCTGCGGCTTCATCGATGCCGCCGTAACCGAATCGCTCGACGCTATCGGAGAGGCGTTGGCGGAAAACGGCAAGGTGATCGTCACCGGCTGTCTCGGCGCCAAGGGCGACATCGTCGCGAAGACGCACCCCAGCGTGCTCGCGGTCACCGGTCCGCACGCCGTGCAGGAAGTGATGGAGGCCGTGCACGAGCACCTGCCGCCGCTGCACGATCCCTTCGTCGACCTGGTGCCCGAGCAGGGCATCCGCCTGACGCCGCAGCACTACGCCTACCTGAAGATCTCCGAGGGTTGCAACCACGCCTGCACCTTCTGCATCATCCCGGCGCTGCGCGGCCCGCTGGTGAGTCGGCCGATCGGCGAGGTGATGCGGGAGGCGGAGGCGCTGGCACGCTCCGGCGTGAAGGAACTGCTCGTGATTTCGCAGGACACCAGCGCCTACGGCGTCGACGTCAAGTACCGCACCGGCTTCTGGGAGGGCCGGCCGGTCAAGACCAGGCTCTACGATCTCTGCAACGCGCTCGGCGAACTCGGCATCTGGGTGCGCCTGCACTACGTCTATCCGTATCCGAACGTGGACGATTTGCTGCCGCTGATGGCGGACGGCAAGATCCTGCCTTACCTCGACGCCCCGTTCCAGCACGCCAATGCGCGCATCCTCAAGCTGATGAAGCGGCCGGCGTCGGCCGAGAAGGTGCTCGAGCGCATCGCAGCCTGGCGCCGCGCCGTGCCGGACCTGGCGATCCGCTCGACCTTCATCACCGGCTTTCCGGGCGAGACGGAAAAGGAATTCTGCGAACTGCTGGACTTCCTCGACGAAGCCCGGCTGGATCGCGTCGGCGCCTTCGCCTACTCGCCGGTGGAGGGCGCCGCGGCCAATGAGCTGCCCGGCGCGCTGCCCGAGGAGGTGCGCGAGGAGCGCCGCCTGCGTCTCATGCAGCACCAGGAGGACGTCAGCACCCAGCGGCTCGAGGAGAAGATCGGCCGCCGCATCACCGTGCTGGTGGACGACGTCGACGACGAGGGCGCGGTGGCTCGCTCCACCGCCGACGCGCCCGAGATCGACGGCCTGGTCTACGTGACCGACGGGCAGGACCTGGAGATCGGCGATTTCGCCGAGGTGACGGTCACCGACTGCGACGTGCACGACCTGTTCGCCACGCTCGCATGAGCGCGCCTGCCCCGCGCCGACATCGCATCGGAATCGTTCTCGGTTCGGGATCGGCGCGCGGGTGGGCCCACATCGGCGTGCTGCGCGCGCTCGACGAGGCCGGCATCCGTCCCGACGTGGTCTGCGGCTGTTCGATCGGCGCGCTGGTCGGCGCGGCGGCGGCGAGCGGCGAACTCGACAACCTCGAGGGCTGGGTGCGCCAGTTGACCTGGCAGCAGGTGCTCGGGCTGATGGACGTCAGCCTCAACGGCGGCCTGCTCAAGGGCGACAAGCTGATGGCGTTCTTCGAGCGGCATTTCCGCGATCGCGATATCGGCGAACTGCCGATCCCCTTCGGCTGCGCCGCGACGGACCTCGCCACGGGGCGGGAGGTGTGGCTGCGCGAGGGCTCGATCGCCGCGGCAGTGCGCGCCTCGTGCGCGCTGCCAGGGCTGTTTACCCCGGTCCTCCACAACGAATCCCTGCTGGTCGATGGCGGTCTCACCGATCCCGTTCCGGTCACGCTGTGCCGCGCCATGGGCGCGGACATCACCATCGCCGTCGACGTCGGTTCCGATATCGTCAGCACCGCCTATCCGCTGCGTACGCCGGACGTCGGGCCCGAAGGGTCGCCGGCCTGGGGGCGGCGACTGCTCGCGGCCATCGGCCTCGGCCGCGACAGCGAAGTGCCGCCGCTGACCAGCGTGCTCGCCACCAGCCTGCACATCATGCAGACGCGCATCGCGCGCAGCCGGCTCGCCGGCGAGCCGGCCGACGTCCTGCTGCGACCGCGTCTGGGCGACGTCGCCTTGCTCGACTACCACCGCGCTGCCGAGGCGATCGAGGAAGGCCGCGCCGTGGTCCAACGCATGATGCCAATGATCAGTCACGCCCTCGAGCTATGAGCGACCTCATCAACGCGTTGCGCAACGCCATCGGCGCAGATCGCATTCTCACCGACGCGGTCGACGTTGCGCCCTACCTGCGCGACTGGCGCGGCCGCTATGAGGGCGATGCGCTGTGCGTGGCGCGCCCGGGCTCGACGCAGCAGGTGGCGGCGATCGTCAGGCTCTGCGCCGAGGCGGGCGTCGCCATCGTGCCGCAGGGCGGCAACACCGGCCTCTGCGGCGGCGCGACGCCGCGCGGCGCGGCCAACCAGCCGAACGGCGAGGTGGTGGTGAGCCTGGCGCGCCTGGATCGTGTGCGGGCCATCGATGCCGCGAACAATACGATCACGGTCGAGGCCGGCTGCACGTTGCTGCAGGTGCAG
>DASVZI010000005.1:0-6829 GCA_036391735.1 Rhodocyclaceae bacterium | reverse complement strand
GCGGAACAGCTTGCCGTCCTCGGTGAGCAGCCGCAGCGCGCCGACCTTGCCGGCAAGCCGGCCGCGACCCGGCTCGTAGCCCACCACCATCGCCTCGGCATCGCGCCACGGCTTGAGCTTGAAGAGATCGCCGCTGCGGCCCGTAGAGTAGAGCGATTGCGCGCGATGCAGCACAAGACCTTCGCCGCCGCCGCGCACGACTTCTGCGAGCCGCGCCTCCAGCTCGTGCCGGTCGGCGACGCGGAATTGCGGCACGGGCTGCAGCCACTCGACGCCGGCCGCCACCGCCCTCAGGCGCTCGCTGCGCTCGGTGAAGCTTCCCGCCGCCCGCGGCAGCTCGAACACCAGGTACTTGACGTTGCGCCAGTCGGCGTCGTTCGGCTCGGCCCGGCGCACGATGCCGGACAGCTCGTCAAAGCGCCCGCGGCCCAGCCAAAGTTCGCCGTCCAGCGGCTCGCGCGGCAGCGCGGCCGTGAACCACGCCGGCGCCGGCACGCGGCGTCCGCTGCGAAAGCGCAGTTCGCGGCCGTTCCAGACAGCCCGCACGCCATCGTACTTTTCGCTGACCCAGCAGGCCGCGGGATCGACGCCGGGGTGGAAGGTCTCGGCCAGGAGGATCGACGGCGCCGTGGCCGGCGCCTCGTCGGCAACGGGAACTGCGGAGGGAGTCTCGGCCATGCCGCCGCCGGCAAAGCATCCTGCCAGGGCCACGAGCAACCAGCGACGCTGCATGCCTGTCTCCTTTCCGGTCAGTGCTCCTTTCCGTCGGCGCGCGGCTGCCAGAGGAAGGGCACGAGCCGCCAGCCGAGCAGGCCGAAGCACCCGCACCAGCAGAGCGCCGCGAGCGAAATCCACATCGCGTAGCCGGCCGGATAGAGCTGGGGTGCGATCAGCCGCAGGACGAATGCTAGCACCATTACCCATATCGCATAGCGATCGGGCGCCGAGAACGTCACCGGGCGACCGGTATGGCCCTTCGAGATGCGGATCATCAACGCCGGGGCGATGAGCCCCATGGCGCCGAACGTGAACACGTGCACCGCGACCGTTCCGGTCCAGGCGGGCGCCGCCAGCCGATCGGCCGCGTCGAGCACCAATTGCATGACGATGGCTGCGTAGCCGAGGTACATCACGCCGATGTCGAGCCGGCGCATTGCGCGCTGCGGGTACCAGAAGAGGAAGCGCCCGGCGAGCAGCACGGCCAGCAGCAGGTCCAGCGCCGCCGCCACCGGCGATGGCAGCAGCCCAGCGAGGACGAGCACCAGTGCCAGGCCCTTGATGCTTCCATCCAGCGGCGGGTACCGCAGGACGTCCACCTGGCAGGCGCCCTTCATGAACTGGCTCACCGTGCGCTCGAGCATCACCAGGAAGGCGACGCGGAACAGCGCGATGGTGGTGATCCAGCCCGCCTGGAAGCCGTCGGCGCTCAGCAGCAGGTATTTTGCGACGAGGAAGGCCGGCAGCGCCAGCATGAAGATGAAGTTGTCGCGATAGGAATCGGTGGCGTGGTGGCGCATCAGCGTCCACAGGATCATCGCCACGGCACAGGCGAGGAACAGGAAGTTCGACAGCAGGAACAGCGGCGCCGGCCAGGAGGCGCCGAACCACATGCCGAGGCGCTCGAAGATCCACGCGGCAACCAGGAACATCAGTGCGCCGCCGTGGTAGCCGCGCACCTTGACCCAGTTCTTGGTCGCGGTGAGCAGGAAGCCGCCGAGCACCGCCCAGCCGAAGCCGTAGAACATCTCGTGGGCGTGCCACTGGATCATGTTGAAGGGACCGGCCGGCGGGGCGACGACGCCCGTGTAGATCAGCGCCCAGAGGGCCGGCAGCGCAATGCCCGCGAGACACGCCAGCGTGAAGAAAGGCCGGAAACCCGCCAGCCAGACGGGATGCGATGCGGACTTCGGGGACACGAATCAGAGCATCCAGGCGGCGTCGTAGGATCCCCGGAGCGGCGGCAGGCCGTGCAGGCGGCGCGCGTCCCCGCAGCTGATGTCGCCATGGCCGGTGGCCGCTTCGCCGGCGAAGGCGCGGCAGGGGCTCGGGCGGCATTCGTAGATCGAGCAGGCCACGTCGACGCCCACCGTGCCGCGCAGCGCCACGCAGCGCGGCGGACGATCCGACGTGCCGCGCATGAACACGCCGCGGTCGTCGATTCGCTCGGTGAGCGCGGCCGGGACCGTGCCGCCCGGCATCTCGTCGAGCTCGGTGCGGTTGAAGGTCACGCGGTAGGTGGCGCAGCAGGCACCGCAGGCGGTGCAGGGCGACGCGGACATCGTCGATCTTTCGTCAACGCGATGCGTCCCATCTTGCTACAAACGGCGCCGAGGGTCCAGCGGCAGCGCACAAGAAAGACGCCGGCAGCGGGGGGGGAATCGCTGCCGGCGTGCGCGGAGGGGTACTGCGGGTATTACTTGGTCGCGGGAGCGGTCTCGGTCTTCTCGGCCTTCTCGCCCTTCACTTCCTTCTTCACGTGCTTGACGTGGTGCTTGTGCGCGGGCTTCTTCTCGGGCGTCGCGGCCGGTTCGGCGGCGGGCGCGGTGGCGGCGGGCGTGGCGGCCGGGGCGGCCTTGGCGTCGGTCTTCGGCGCATCGGCGGCGAACACGGAAGCGGCAAACAGGCCGGCGATCAGGGTGGCAAGAATCTTGGACATCTTCGTATCTCCTGTTGTTGAGCCAACGACGTGTTGGTTACTGCCAATAACGCGACCGGGATACGGGCCGATGACGCGCAATGTGTAACGCTTTGTATCCCGCCCGCTTGCCCTGATGACGAGAAGGGATTGAACCGTCGGCGCACCGCTTCGTCCAACCGCGGTTGCACGACGAACTCATCAAGCCGCCGGCCCTGGCCGGCGCGGCTCCACTTCCCGAACGCAGCCCCTGGTGGCTCGCATGGCGGCAATTGCGCGCCGGCGCGCTGGTGCGCCGCCCGGGCGGAAGCGTCCGCCTCGCGGCGGAGCTTTGCGTGCTGCCAATGTATCGCGAGGGTCGCCCGCTCGCACGTGAGGACATCGTCGCGGCGGTAGCGCTGCGCGGGTTGGTGCTGATCGAGGACGTCGGAGACGAGCGTCCGCAGCGCATCGCGCGGCTGCGCGACGCGCGCCGCTATTCCGACGAACTGCTGCCGCCGCTGTGGAATCCGTCGCCTTTGCGCATCGCGGCCTCCGGCGTGCTGCTGGCCGGCTTCGAAGGCGGCGTGCTGCGCCAGGCGTGGTGGCTGCGAATGCCTGTTTAAGCTGGCGTGCCGGTCCCGGCCAAGTCCTCGATCGCCAGTACCGGCCGGCCGGGTTGCCAGGTTTCCAGATAGGCGCGGAGTTTGCGCGCAACGCCGCATTCGCGCTCGAGGCTCAGCACCGGCACGCCGAAAGCTTGCGCCACGATGCGCGCATGCAGGCTGGTGCCGACGAAGCCGCGGCTGCCGGCGATGAGGCCGCAGATCTCCCAGACGTCGAGGGATTCGAATATCTGCGCCGACACGCGCAGCCGCGACGCCAGGCGACGGTAGGGCTCGAGCTCGTCGTGCCAGGGCGCGGCGCCGGCGCGGAACAGCAGCACCGGCAGGCCGAGCCGATCGAGGCCGCGAGCGACGGCGTCGAGGCTGCGATCGTCACCGCATTCCGCCGCGAACTGGACGGCGAGATAGGGCGCGCGCCGCGGCAGCCGCGCACGAATCAAATCGCCGAAGAGCGCGGCGATGCGCGTCACCGGGTCGGGCTCCAGCTGCGCCGCGATGCCGGCATTCGCGAGCGTCGTCAGCGTCGCTGCATCGCGCACGCCGATCCGCTTCGCCTGCCGCAGCGCCGCGAAGACCCCCTCTCGGAATCCCAGCTCGCGATCGGCCAAGCCGACGCCGCCGACGGCGCGGAAGATCGTTTCGGAACCCGCCGGCAGCGTATCGCGCGCGACGACATAAGGCGCGCGGCGCGGCCACGGCGGCGCCGCTTCGCCGAGCATGTAGGCGGCCTGGTCGGCATCGCAATCGAGCAATTCGCCGCCGACGTGGATCAGCGTCACCGGCCCGGCGAGCGAATCGAGCGGTACCACGCGCTGCCCGGACCGGGCCGTCAGGTCGCGCGCTGCCAGCCCGGCGAAGACCACCGGTTCGTCCGCCTCCTTCGCCGCGACGTGCGCGAGCAGGATGTCGCCGAGGTTGTGGCGATCGAAGGCACCGAACAGCGCGAGCATCGCCCTACTCCGCCGCGCGCTCCTGTTGGAGCAGGCAGTTGAGCATCGCCGCGTCCTTGGCGTCCGGCGGCGCGGACGATTCGACGCCGAGGAAATGCCGGCGGAAGGCCGCCAGCGCCGCGACCGGAGTGGTCGTGTCGTAGCCGAGCAGCCGCAGCCCCAGCGAAACGTCGCCGACCGCCTGCGGATTCGTCGGCGCCTGCCGGCACCAAGGGCCGAAGCCCGCCGCCGCCAGCCGCTCCCACGGGAACAGCGCGCTCGGATCGACCTTGCGCCCCGGCGCGACGTCGCCATGCGCAAGGAAGTTGTCGGTCGGGATCTTGTAGCGCTGCTTGAGGTCGTCGAGCAGCGCCATCAGCCGGCGGATCTGCGGCTCGGCGAAGGGCTCGGCGCCATTGTTGTCGAGCTCGATGCCGATCGAGACCGAATTGAGGTCGGTGTCGCCATGCCACCAGGAAGCGCCCGCATGCCAGGCGCGCTTGGCTTCGTCGACCAGTTGATAGAGCGTGCCGTCGCGCCCGACCAGGTAGTGCGCGCTGACCTTGCGCTCGGGGTCGGTCAGCGTCGCCAGCGCCTCGTCCGCCGTGTCGTCGGAGGTCTGGTGGATGATGACGTAGTTTGGCCGCCGCTCGTCGAAATTCGGCGAAGGCACGCTGACCACGCCGCCGGGCGCCACCGGCAGCCGCGCGCAGGCGGCTGCGAGCAGTGCGGCGGCGATGGCAAGCCAGGTTCTCATTCGGGATCGCGCGAGTCGATTGCGATGGTCACCGGGCCGTCGTTGACCAGGCTCACCTGCATGTCGGCGCCGAAGACGCCGGTGGGCACCGGCCGGCCGAGCGCCTGCGATAGGCGGTCGACGAAGGCGTCGAACAGCGGCCGCGACACCTCGCCGGGCGCGGCGCGCCCCCACGAGGGCCGGTTGCCCTTGCGCGTCGAGGCGTAGAGGGTGAACTGCGACACAGCGAGGATCTCGCCGCCCGCATCGGCGACGCTGCGATTCATCACCCCCTGTCCGTCGGGAAACACGCGCAGCTTCACCAGCTTCTGCACCATCCAGTCGATATCCGCCGGTGTGTCGGCCGCCTCGAAGCCTGCCAGCACCAGCAGGCCCGCGCCAATGCGCCCGACGATTTCGTCGTCGACGCTGACGCTCGCCTGCCTGACCCGCTGCACCACCACCCGCATCGCACCCTCCCCGTGTCTCGAAAGGCGATGGTACCGCCGCCCGGAGAACTTTTCCGCAGGGGCGGCGGTCCTGTATGCTTGCCCTCCCCGAATCCGTCGTCATCGCCATGCCCGCCGACCGCCTGACCCACGCCCGCCAGCTCCTCGACTTCATCGACGCCAGCCCGACGCCCTGGCATGCCGTCGCCAGCGCCGAGGCGCGGCTGCGCGAGCACGGCTTCAGCCGACTGGAGGAATGCGCGCGCTGGGCGCTGCTCGCCCCCGGGGCCCGCCATTACGTGGTGCGCGGCGGCTCCTCGCTGATCGCCTTCATCGTCGGCTACGGCCGGCTCGCCGAGAGCGGCTTCCGCATCGTCGGCTCGCATACCGATTCGCCCGGCCTGCGCGTCAAGCCGCGGCCCGCCCTCGCCGGCGACGGCCTGTTGCGCGTCGCCGTCGAGGTCTACGGCGGCCCCATCCTCGCCACCTTCGCCGATCGCGACCTGAGCCTCGCCGGCCGCCTGGTGCTGCGCGGCCCGACGGGCTCGCACGTCCGGTTGGTGCGCTTCGACCAGCCGCTGCTGCGGCTGCCCAACCTCGCCATCCACATGAACCGCGAGGTCAACGAACAGGGCCTCAAGCTCAACAAGCAGAACGAATTGCCGCTGCTGCTCGCCGCCTGCGACGACGACAAGGAAGCCGAGTCGCGGCTGCGCGCGCTGCTCGCGGAAGCGGCCCAGGCCAGCCCCGCCGACGTGCTGAGCTGGGACCTCGCCGCCTACGACGTGCAGAAGGGCAGCCTGTGGGGCGCGAGCCAGGAATTCGTCGCCAGCAGCCGTCTCGACAACCTCTCCTCCTGCCACGCCGCGCTGCAGGCGCTGATGAATGCGGACAAGCCCGCCGCCACCTGCGTCGCGGCGTTGTTCGACCACGAGGAAGTCGGCAGCGAAAGCGCCACCGGCGCCGGCGGCACCTTCGCCGGCGACATCCTCGAGCGCCTCTGCCTGCAGGCCCAGCTCGACGGCGAAGATCGACTGCGCGCCATGGCCAACAGCTTCTTCGTCAGCGCCGACATGGCGCACGCCTACCAGCCGAATTTCCCCGCCGCCTACGAGCCCGGCCACAAGGTGATGGTCAACAAGGGTCCGGTCATCAAGACCCACGCCCAGCAGCGCTACAACACCACGGCCGAGACCGCGGCGCGCTTCATGGCCTTCTGCGAGCAGGCCGGCGTGCCTTGCCAGCAGTATGCCCATCGCGCCGATATCGGCTGCGGCAGCACCATCGGCCCGATCGTCGCCGCGCGGCTCGGCATTCCCGGCGTGGACGTCGGCTCCGCGATGTGGGGCATGCACAGCATCCGCGAAAGCGCCGGGGCCCACGACCAGGGCTACATGATCGCGGCGCTGACGGCCGCCTATGGCAGCTAAGCCCAAGGCCGCCGCGCGCTGCTTCGAAATCCCCAGCCCCTTCGA
>DASVZI010000004.1:0-2007 GCA_036391735.1 Rhodocyclaceae bacterium | reverse complement strand
ACGCGGGCGGGCGACGGTCGCCGCTCCGCGGGCCACCACCGAAACCGCCGGCCGGTCGTGGGCCGCCACGGCCACCACCACCACGCGGGCCGCCACGGTCGCCGCCACGCTCGTAGCTCGGCCGCGACGGGCGCTCGCCGGTGGCTGGCACCGGCACGGCGTTCGACTCGGTCGAAGACATGCCCAGTTGCCGCTGCTTCTCCGGCAGCACGTCGCCCTTGTAGATCCAGACCTTGATGCCCACCACGCCGAAGGTGGTGTGCGCCTCAGCCAGGCCGAAGTCGATGTTGGCGCGCAGCGTCTGCAGCGGCACCGAACCCTCGACTTCCTTCTCGACCCGCGCGATCTCCGCGCCGCCGAGCCGGCCGCCGCAGACGATCTTGATGCCCTTGGCGTTGGCGCGCATCGCCTTCTGCACCGCCTGCTTCATGGCCCGGCGGAACGAGATGCGCTTCTCCAGCTGCTCGGCGATGCTGCGCGCCACCAGCACGGCCTCGGTCTCCGGCGAGCGGATTTCGAGGATGGTCAGGCGCACCTTCTTCTTGGTCTCGGCCTCTAGCGCCTGGCGCAGCCGCTCGACGCTCTCACCGCTCTTGCCAATGACGATGCCGGGCTTGGCGGTGTAGATCGTCACGCCCAGTTGCGTGCCCGCCACGCGCTCGATCTCGATGCGCGCCACGGCGGCGTTGGCCAGGCGCTTCTGGATCAGCCGGCGCAGCATCTGGTCTTCGGCCAGCAGGTCCTTGTAGTTCCGGGTGGCGAACCAGCGCGAGTCCCAGCCGCGGATTACGCCCACACGGAAGCCGGTTGGATTGACTTTATGCCCCAAACGGGTGCCTCCTCCGCCTCACACTACCGGGCGAACTTGGGCAGGTGTGCCCGGTCGTCCGAGACGGTCACGGTGATGTGGGTGCTGCGCATCATGATGCGCGACGCCCGGCCATGCGGCCGTGCCCGAAACTTCTTCCGCGTTGGCGCTTCGTCCGCGGTCGCGTTGACCACGAACAGCTGCCGGGGGTCGGCCTCGTAGTTGTTCTCGGCGTTGGCCGCGGCCGAGGCCACTACCTTGTAGACGGCGCGGGCCGGCAGGTTCGGCAGGAACTGCAGAATCGCCAGCGCCTCCGTCACCGGGCGCCCCTTGATCGCATCGGTCACGCGGCGCACCTTGCGAGGCGGATGGCCGATATTGCGAGCGATGGCTCGTACAGGTTGCTCCAGCATCATCTCACCTCACTAGCGAACGGATGTCGTCCGCTCGTTCTTGCCGCTGCCGGCGTGCCCGCGGAAGTGTCGCGTGGGGGCGAACTCACCGAGCTTGTGCCCCACCATGTTCTCGGTGATGTAGATCGGCATGTGGGTCTTGCCGTTGTGCACGCCGATCGTCAGCCCCACCATCTGCGGGAAGACAGTCGAGGCGCGCGACCACGTCTTGATCAGGCGCTTCTCGCCGCCCCGCATCGCCGCCACCTTCTTGAGCAGCGAGGGATGGATGTAGGGGCCCTTCTTGGTTGAACGCGACATAGCTTCCGCTCTCCTCTGCCCTTACCGGCCCCGACCGGCGTTGCGACGCCGCACGATGAACTTGTCGGTTTCCTTGTTGCGCCGCGTGCGGAAGCCCATCGCGGGCTTGCCCCACGGCGTTTGTGGCTGGCCGCCGATCGGCGCGCGACCCTCACCACCACCATGCGGGTGGTCCACCGGGTTCATCACCGAACCGCGCACGTGCGGCCGGCGGCCCAGGTGACGCGAGCGCCCCGCCTTGCCGATGGTCACGTTCTCGTGGTCCACATTGCCCACCTGCCCGATGGTGGCCATGCAGTTGATGTTGATCAGCCGCTGCTCGCCAGAGGGCAGGCGCACCTGCGCGTAGTCGCCCTCCTTGGCCATCAGCTGCGCGCCCACCCCGGCGCTGCGCACCAGTTGCGCGCCCTTGCCGAGGTGCATCTCCAGATTGTGGATCACCGTGCCGGTCGGGATGTTCTTCAGCGGCAGCGCGTTGCCGACGCG
>DASVZI010000003.1:0-6503 GCA_036391735.1 Rhodocyclaceae bacterium | reverse complement strand
AGCGACGCGACCGTTTCACCCGGAAATACGATTTCCGCGCGCCGATTGGACTGCCGTCCCGCCAACGTGTCGTTGGGCGCGACAGGCTCACTGAATCCGTACCCCTTGGCGATCGGTCTCCTCGAGTCGACGCCGCGAGCGATCAAAGCCTGCTTGACCGACAAGGCGCGCTGCTCCGAAAGGTGCTGATTGAAGTCCTTGGTTCCGACGTTGTCGGTGTGCCCCTCGACCAACACCTCGCCTTTGCCCTTCGATTTGACGATATCGGCAATCCGATCCAGCACTCGTTCGGATCCCGGTCTGAGCGACGCGCTGCCGCTATCGAACAGCAATCGTTCCTGAACGCTGACGGCCGCTCCTCGCTTGGATTGAACGAGCTTTATGGCATCGCGATCCGTCGAATCCGTCGTGGGACTTGTCGTCGCGCAGCCGACGAGCAAAACTGCGGCGATTGCGCCACTCACGGCGAGCATCTTCTTCATATTGCCTTTCTCCCAGGAAAAACAGCGCTGTCGAGCCAAACAATGTCGAATAAGTATATCTTAGGAATTAGGTTCGCCGTAACGCAATCCATCGGCCTTTCGTTATGCATTCGTCACTTTCTCCCGTGGCGGGGTTCATGAACTGAGATGCGTCGTGCATCTCGATGCAGCCGACACCATCGGGGTCCGAAGCGGCAGGTTCATGCTTCTTGATAACATGGCCTCATGCGCCGTCTTCCCCGCCGTGGGCTGGCTTTCCTGCTTCTAGTCCTTCTCCATGTGGCCGCGTCGGCTTCCGACCTGCGGATCGGCGTGCTCGCCTGGCTTGGCGCGGAGGAGGCCGAGGCGCAGTGGACGCCCTTCTTCGAGGCGCTGCAGGCGCAACTGCCGGGAAAGAGGATCGTCGCCCGCCACTTCGACGTTGCCGGCCTGACGCGGGCATTGGCGGCACACGAGCTGGACTTCGTCATCACCAATCCGGGCCACTACGTGATGCTGGAGGAGACGGGGATTTCGCGCATCGCCACCCAGGTGGCATCGGCACGCAGCGACCCGGCGCACGTGGTCGGCTCGGCGATCGTCGTGCTCGACCGCCGGCGCGATCTGCAGCAGCTGACGGACCTGCGCGGGCGCAGCCTGGCGGCCGTTTCTGCCGACGCCTTCGGCGGCTACCAGGTGGCTTGGAGCGAACTGCTCGGCGCCGGACTGAATCCCGAGAAGGGCGAGCCGCGCATGCTGTTCTCCGGCTTCCCCATGACGACGGTCGTGGATGCCGTGGTCGAGGGACGTGCCGATGCCGGCGTCGTTCGCGCCTGCCTGCTCGAACGGCTTGAACTCGAAGGCAAGCTCAAGCCAGGGACGTTGCGCGTGCTTTCCCCGCGCGCGACCGAAGGCGGAGACTGCCGGGCCAGTTCTCCGCTTTATCCCGGCTGGGCGTTCGCCGCCGCCGGCACCACCGCGCCGGAGCTGTCGCGCGAGGTACTGCTGGCACTGCTTTCCATGCCGGCCGACGCCGGCGGCATGCGCTGGTCGGTCCCGGCGGACTATCGGCCCGTGCACGACCTGTTCCGTCGTCTCGAGATCGGTCCCTATGCCTTCATGCGCGAGACCGGATGGCATGCGCTGGTACGGCACGCCTGGCCCTGGGTCGCCGCAACGGCTGTGCTGCTGCTGTTGTGGGCGGCCTACACGGTGCATGTCGAGCATCTCGTCAAGCGGCGCACGCGCGAGCTGACTGCGGTGCTGGCGGAGCGGCGCGAATTGGCCGAGCGCTTGCGCAGCGGCCAGGAGCAGATGGAACACCTCTCCCGCCTCTCGATCCTCGGCGAGCTGGCCGGCACGCTGGCGCACGAGCTGAACCAGCCGCTCGCCGCCATTTCGAACTACGCCCGCAGCCTGCTGCGCCGGCAGGATCGCGGCACGCTGTCGCCCGACGCGCTGGCGCAGGCGGCGCAGGAAATCGCCGGGGAATCCGAGCGCGCGGCGGGCATCCTGAACGGCATCCGCGGCTTCGCCCGCAAGCGCGGCCAAGTACGCGAAGCGCGCGACATCGCCGAGGTCGTCGGCGAGGCAGCGGCCTTGATGCGTGTGATGCTGTCGCGCGCGCCGGAGATTGCAGTTCACGATCATCTCGCCGGCCGGCGCGAGGTGACGGTTGACGCCCTGCAGATCCAGCAGGTGCTGCTCAACCTGTTCAAGAACGCCTGGGATGCGGAGCAGGCGGCGGGCGACGCCAGCCCGATCGAGGTGCACCTGCGCGCGCTGGACGATCGCTGCGCCGTCGAGGTGCGCGATCACGGCACGGGACTGACGCCGGAACTGCAGGCCCACCTGTTCGAGTCCTTCTTCACGACCAAGCCAGACGGTCTGGGCCTCGGTCTGTCGATCTGCAAGACCATCGTCGAGGCGCACGGCGGCGGGCTGCAGGCCGAGGCTGCACCGCAGGGGCCGGGCCTGGTCTTCCGATTCACCCTGCCATGGTGCGGCCAAGATGCCTGACAACTCCTCCGCCATCGTCCATGTGATCGACGACGAGGCGCCGTTCCGGCGCTCGGTGCTCTTCCTGCTCGAGTCCTCGGGCTGGCGTGCCGTCGGGCACGAGTCCGCCGAGGACTTTCTCAAGGCTGCGCCGGAGTTCCCGGCCGGGGGCGGCTGCATCGTGCTCGACGTGAGGATGACGCGCATCGGCGGGCTGGAACTGCAGCGCCGGCTCAAGGCTTCCGCCTCGCCGTTTCCCATCGTTTTCATGACCGGCCACGGCGACATCGATCTCGCGGTTCAGGCGATGAAGGAAGGCGCGGTCGACTTCCTGCAGAAGCCGTTCAAGGAGCAACTGCTGCTCGACACCGTGGAGCGGGCGGTGCGCCTCAGCCTGGAGCAGCATCGGGCCGACCGCAAATGCCGCGAGGCGCGCGATGCGCTCGACCGGCTGTCGGCTCGGGAACTCGAAGTGGCGCGCCTGCTCGCGCTCGGCCTGTCGAACAAGGAGATCGGCCGGCAACTGGCGATCAGCGAAAACACGGTGCATGTGCATCGCCAGCATGCGATGGAAAAGACCGGCGCAGGCAGCGCGGCCGACCTCGCCCGCCTGATCCTGCGCGCTGACCCCGGCGGGCTGGACTAATCTGTTTAGATTATCCCGCTAGCCCAATGACCCGATGGTCAGCAGGGTCGGCATGCCTGAAACTCCGTTCGTGCCAATTCAAGGAAGGGGAGAAGCCGTGAAAAGCGCAAAACGACTCGCAATGACTGCCTTCGGCGCGACCATCGTACTGACCGTCAACGCCTCGCCGGCGGTCGACCCGTCAGCCATCAAGCGCGGCGAATATGTCGCGCAGCTGGGCGATTGCGTGGCCTGCCATACGGCCGATGGCGGTCCCGCCATGGCCGGCGGCCGCGCGCTGGAAACGCCTTTCGGCAAGATCTACACCACCAACATCACGCCCGACCGGCAGACCGGCATCGGCAACTACACGTTCGAGCAGTTCGACCGGGCAATGCGGCGTGGCGTGGCGGCCGACGGCCACAACCTCTATCCGGCCATGCCCTATCCGTCATACAGTCGCACCTCGGAGCAGGACATGCGCGCGCTCTATGCCTACCTGATGCAAGGCGTGGTTCCGGTGGTGCGCAGCAACAAGCCGGCCGAGATGAGCTGGCCGTTCAGCATGCGCTGGGGCCTGTCGTTGTGGAATCGCGCATTCGTCGATGCGGCGCCCTTCAAGCCCGACCCGGCCAAGGACGCCGTCTGGAATCGCGGCGCGTATCTCGTGCAGGGCCTCGGCCATTGCGGCTCCTGCCACACGCCGCGCGGCATCGCCTTCCAGGAGAAGGCCATGACCGAGGCCGGCAAGGACTATCTTGCGGGCGAGACCGTCGAGCACTGGCGCGCGCTGAGCCTGCGCGACCTCTGGACGGTCGACGATACCGTGCAGCTTCTGAAGACCGGACGCAACCGCTTTGCCACCGTCTCGGGCAACATGGTGGAAGTCGTCCACAACAGCACGCAGCACTTCACGGACGACGACCTGCGCGCGATCGCCGTCTATCTCAAGTCCTTGCCTGCCGGCGCCAACGACAAGATGCCGCCGGCCGCTCCGGCCGCCGTGGCGGCCAAGGTGCCGGAAGAGATATTCAAGACGCGCGGCGGGCTGGGGTACGTGCAGTTCTGCACGGATTGCCACCGTCTCGACGGCAACGGCGTGCCGGACATCTTCCCGCCCTTGGCGCAGAACCCCACCGTACTCGCGGACGACGCATCCACCTTGCTGCACGTCATGCTCACCGGCTCGCAGACGGCAAAGACGGCGAGCCACCCGCGCGTATTGACCATGCCGGGGTTTTCGCCGCTGCAGGACAGGGAGATCGCGGAAATCGTCAATTTCGTGCGCGCCAGCTGGGGCGGCAAACCGGCGCAGGTCGGCGCCGACGACGTCAGGAAGATGCGCGCGAGCCTGATGCCGAAGGGCAATTTCGCGGCAGGCTTCGACACGCCGCGCCTCGCGGACCTGCTGGCGCAGCCGAACGCCGAGCAACTGGTGCGCGGCATGCGGCTCCACCTGCAGACCAAGGAACTGCTGCCGGACAACGTCGGCGACCAGCTCCAATGCACGAGCTGCCATCTCAACGCCGGCACGGTGGCCGACGGCTCGCCCTTCGTCGGCGTCGCGGGCTTCTTCCCGAGCTACGGCGCGCGCGCCGGTCGCGTCATCACCATCGAGGAACGCATCAACGGGTGCTTCAAGCGCTCGATGAACGGCAAGCCCGTGCCGAAGGCTTCGCCCGACATGAAGGCGATGGTCGCCTACTTCGACTGGATGAAGCGCGGCTTCAAGGAGCACGACAAGGTCCCGGGGCGCGGCATAGGCAAGATCGACGAGACGCTGAAGCCGAACGTGGACAACGGCAAGCGCGTCTACGCCGAGCAGTGCGCGCTGTGCCACGGCAAGGACGGCGAGGGCATACGCTCAGCCGACGGCAAGACCGTCTATCCGCCGCTGTGGGGCAACGACTCCTTCAACATCGGAGCGGGCATCGCCCGCACCTACAAGGCGGCAGCCTTCGTCAGGCAGAACATGCCGATCGCCATGCACGACAGGTTCCCGCTCGGGCAGGGCGGATTGTCCGAGCAGGAAGCGGTCGATGTGGCGGAATATTTCACCCACATGCCGCGTCCGGACTTTCCGGAGAAGATGAACGATTGGCCGAAGGACAAGAAGCCGGCGGATGCCCGCTACTAGGCGGCAAACGCATTGCTCCGCATCATGGCGCGCATCACTCGATCCAGTACAATTTTCTCAGCCAGCGGCGCAGGCCGTGGTCCCGCGAGCCCATCCCTTCGGAAAGAAGTCCCATGTCAGCAAAACCCGCGCACGCAGAGGCGCCCAAAGCCATCTATCTGAAGGACTACGCCCCGCCGGCCTGGTGGGTGGATACCGTCGATCTGCACGTGACCATCCTCGATGGCCATGCACAGGTCAAGGCGAAGCTGGCTTTCCGGCGCAACGAGGCGCAGCGGCAGGACGATCTGGTGCTGAACGGGTGCGAGCTGGCGCTGCTGGAGGTCGTCCTCGACGGCACGCCGCTGCCGGCGTCGCGCTACGCGCTGGACGCCGAGGCGCTGACGGTCCGCGGTCCGCTGCCGGACCGCTTTGTGCTGGAAACCCTGGTGCGGATCGACCCGGACCGCAACACGCAGCTCTCGGGCCTGTACAAGTCGGCGGACGGCTACTTCACGCAATGCGAGGCGCAGGGCTTCCGCCGCATCACCTTCTTCCCGGACCGGCCCGACGTGATGGCGCGCTACACCTGCACGGTCGAAGCCGACGCGGCGCGCTTTCCGCAACTGCTTTCGAACGGCAACCTGATCGCCAGCGGCCGGGGCGAGGCAGGACGGCACTGGGCGACGTGGCAGGACCCGTTCGCCAAGCCTTGCTACCTCTTCGCGCTGGTCGCGGCAAAGCTCGACGTGCTGGAAGACAGCTTCGTCACGCGATCGGGCCGCAAGGTCCGCTGCGCCGTGTACGTCGAGCCGGGCCGCCTCGACCAGTGCGGCCACGCGATGGCGGCGCTGAAGAAGGCGATGAAGTGGGACGAGGAACGCTTCGCCCTGGAGCTCGACCTCGACAACTACATGATCGTCGCGGTCGGCGACTTCAACATGGGCGCGATGGAGAACAAGGGCCTCAACATATTCAACACCAAGTACGTGCTGGCCCGCCCCGACACGGCGACCGACGGCGACTACCAAGGCATCGACCGCGTGGTCGCGCACGAGTACTTCCACAACTGGACCGGCAACCGCGTGACCTGCCGCGACTGGTTCCAGCTTTCGCTCAAGGAAGGACTGACCGTCTATCGCGACGAGCAGTTCGGCGAGGACGTGCATTCGCGCGCCGTGACGCGCATCCAGGACGTGCGCGGCCTGCGCGCCGGGCAGTTCCCCGAGGACGCGGGACCGATGGCGCATCCGATCCGTCCGGCCTCCTACGCCGAGATCAACAACTTCTACACCGCCACGGT
>DASVZI010000002.1:0-3764 GCA_036391735.1 Rhodocyclaceae bacterium | reverse complement strand
CCGGTAAAGGCCACATACCGGGCGACGAGGTCGCGCACGGTCTCCCGTGCTTCCTCGGCCAGATCCTCGACCGCGACCATGCCGGTGTTCACGCGCATGCGGAACGTGCCGTCCTCGTCCAGCACGTAGGCCAGCCCGCCGCTCATGCCGGCGGCGAAGTTCCGGCCCGTGCGGCCCAGCACGACGACGGTGCCGCCGGTCATGTACTCGCAGCCGTGATCGCCGGTGCCTTCGACGACCGCTGCCGCACCGGAGTTGCGCACGCAGAAGCGTTCGCCAGCGACGCCGCGGAAGAACACTTCGCCTTCGGTCGCGCCGTAGAGCACGGTGTTGCCGACGATGATGTTCTCGGTCGGCGTGCCCTTGAACGCCTTGGGCGGCTTGACGACGATGCGCCCGCCGGAGAGGCCCTTGCCGACGTAATCGTTGCCTTCGCCGGTGAGTTCGAGCGTGATGCCGCGCGCCAGGAAGGCGCCGAAGCTCTGGCCGGCGGTGCCGGTCAGCTTGACGTGGATGGTGTCGTCGGGCAGGCCGGCATGGCCGTGGCGCTTCGCCACTTCGTGCGACAACATGGTGCCCACCGTGCGGTTGGCGCTGCGGATCGGCGTCTCGATGACGACCCGGCGCTTGTGCTCGATGGCGTCCTTGGCCTGCTCGATCAGCTTGTGGTCGAGCGCCTTCTCGAGCGCATGGTCCTGCGCCTCGCGGTGGCGGCGCGCAACGTCGTCCGGCACCGGCGGCATGTAGAAGATGCGCGAGAAGTCGAGGCCCTTGGCCTTCCAGTGCTCGATGCCCTTCTTCATGTCGAGCAGGTCGGTGCGGCCGATGAGGTCGTCGAACTTGCGCACGCCGAGCTGCGCCATGATCTGGCGCACTTCCTCCGCGACGAAGAAGAAGTAATTGACGACATGCTCGGGCTGGCCGGAGAAGCGGCGGCGCAGCGTCGGATCCTGCGTGGCGACGCCGACCGGGCAGGTGTTGAGGTGGCACTTCCGCATCATGATGCAGCCTTCGACCACCAGCGGCGCGGTGGCGAAGCCGAACTCGTCGGCACCGAGCAGCGCGCCGACGACGACGTCGCGACCGGTCTTCATCTGGCCGTCGACCTGCACGCGGATGCGGCCGCGCAGGCGGTTCAGCACCAGGGTCTGCTGCGTCTCGGCGAGGCCCAGTTCCCAGGAGGTGCCGGCATGCTTGATCGACGAAATCGGGGAAGCGCCCGTGCCGCCGTCGAAGCCGGAGATCACGACGTGGTCGGCCTTGGCCTTCGACACCCCGGCGGCAACCGTACCGACGCCGACTTCCGACACCAGCTTGACGGAAACGCTCGCCTCGCTGTTGGCGTTCTTGAGATCGTGGATCAGCTGCGCCAGGTCTTCGATCGAATAGATGTCATGGTGCGGCGGCGGCGAGATCAGGCCGACGCCGGGCACCGAGTGGCGCAGGAAGCCGATGTACTCGGAAACCTTGTGGCCGGGGAGCTGGCCGCCTTCGCCGGGCTTGGCGCCCTGGGCCATCTTGATCTGCAGCTGGTCGGCGTTGGCCAGGTATTCGGCGGTGACGCCGAAGCGGCCGGACGCCACCTGCTTGATCGCGGAGCGCAGGCTGTCACCATCCTCGAGTTCGAGGTCGCGCTCGATGCGGCTCTTGCCGATGAGATCGGAGAGCATTTTGCGCCCCTGCACGGGCTTGAAGCGGGTCGGGTCCTCGCCGCCTTCCCCGGTGTTCGACTTGCCGCCGATGCGGTTCATCGCGATGGCCAGCGTGGTGTGCGCCTCGGTGGAGATGGAGCCCAGCGACATGGCGCCGGTGGCGAAGCGCTTGACGATCTCCTTGGCGGGCTCGACTTCCTCAAGCGGCACCGGCGGGCTGGCGGGCTTCAAGGCGAACAGGCCGCGCAGCGTCATCAGCCGCTCGCTCTGGTCGTTGATGAGCTTGGCGTACTCGGCGTAGGTGGAGGCCGAACCCGAGCGCGTGGCATGCTGCAGCTTGGCAATGCTGTCGGGCGTCCACATGTGGGCTTCGCCGCGCACGCGGAACGCGTATTCGCCGCCGCAGTCCAGGCTGGTGGCGAGCACCGGGTCCAGCGAGAACGCCGCGCGGTGAGTGCGCACGGCTTCCTCGGCGACCTCCGCCAGGCCGATGCCTTCGACCTGCGACGCGGTGCCGGGGAAGTAGCGGGCGATGAAGCCCGAATTCAAGCCGATGGCCTCGAAGATCTGCGAGCCGCAGTACGACTGGTAAGTGGAGATGCCCATCTTGGACATCACCTTGTTGAGACCCTTGCCGATGGCCTTGACGTAGTTCTTGATGGCGGCCTTGTACTCGGCGCCGGCGAGGTGCTTGACCGTGGCGTAGATGAGCCACGGGCAGACCGCCTCGGCCCCGTAGCCGGCGAGCAGCGCGAAGTGATGGACCTCGCGCACCGAGCCGGAATCGACGACGAGGCCGGTGCTGGTGCGCAGGCCCTTCTTCACCAGGTGATGGTGCACCGTCGAGCAGGCCAGCAGCGCCGGGATGGCGACGCGGGAGCGCGAGACGCTGCGGTCGGACAGGATGATGGCGTTGTAGCCGTCGCCGACCGACTTCTCGGCGGCCGCGGCCAGGCGCTGCAGCGCGGCCTCGCAGCCCGCGGCGCCTTCCTCGATGGGATAGGTGATGTCGAGCAGCAGCGACTTGAAGCGGCCCTTGGTGAGGCGGTCGATGTCGACCAGGCGAGCCAGGTCGTCGTCGGTGAGCACCGGTTGCGTGACCTCGAGACGGGGCGTCAGTGTGTCCTCGTCATCGGCGATGCCCATCAGGTTCGGGCGCGGACCGATGAAGGAGGTCAGCGACATGACGATTTCCTCGCGGATCGGGTCGATCGGCGGGTTGGTCACCTGGGCGAACAGCTGCTTGAAGTAGAGATAGAGCGACTTGTTCTTGTTCGACAGCACCGGCAGCGCCGTGTCGGTGCCCATCGAGCCGATCGGCTCCTCGCCGGACTTCAGCATCGGGTCGAGGATGAACTTGATGTCCTCGTCGGAATAGCCGAAAGCCTGCTGCGTATCGAGCAGCGACTCCTGCAGCTTCGGCAGGGCCTTGCCCTCGGGCAGGTCGCCGACGAAGGTGCGCGACTCGCCGATCCACTTGCGGTAGGGCTCTTCCGTGGCGATGGCCTTCTTCAGCTCGGCGTCGTCGATGATGCGGCCCTGCTCGAGGTCGATGAGGAACATCTTGCCCGGCTGCAGGCGCCACTTCTTGACGATCTTCTCCTGCGGGATGTCCAGCACGCCCATCTCGGAGGCCATGAGGACCATGTCGTCGTCGGTGACCAGGTAGCGGGCCGGACGCAGGCCGTTGCGGTCCAGCGTGGCGCCGATCTGGCGGCCGTCGGTGAAGGCCACCGCGGCGGGCCCGTCCCAGGGCTCCATCACCGGGGCGTGGAATTCGTAGAAGGCGCGGCGATCGTCGTCCATCAGCGGGTTGCTCGCCCAGGCTTCCGGGATCAGCATCATCATGGCGTGGGCCAGCGAGTAGCCGCCCATCACGAGCAGTTCGAGCGCGTTGTCGAACGAGGCCGAATCGGACTGGCCATCGACGATCAGCGGCCACAGCTTGTCGAGGTCGGCACCCAGCTTCTTGGAGGCCATCGCCTTCTGACGCGCCGCCATCCAATTGATGTTGCCGCGCAGCGTGTTGATCTCGCCGTTGTGCGCGATCATGCGGAACGGATGCGCCAGGTCCCAGGTCGGGAACGTATTGGTCGAGAAGCGCTGGTGCAC
>DASVZI010000001.1:0-9289 GCA_036391735.1 Rhodocyclaceae bacterium | reverse complement strand
TTGATGTACGCCTTCGCCGAGGCGACGATGATGTCGGTGTCCGCCCCCTGTCCATTGACGATCCGCCCGTCCCGGGAAAGTCGCACGGTCACTTCGCCTTGCGCATCCGTTCCCGTGGTGATCGCATTGACCGAGTAGAGCAGCAGGTCGGCGCCGCTCGCCGCCACTTCCTCGATGGCCTTGAAGGTCGCGTCGACCGGGCCGCTGCCGGCGGCTTCCACCGTTCGCTCGCTGCCGCCCGCCGACAGCGTCAGCCGCGCGCGCGGCGACTCGCCGGTCTCGGAATGGAACATCGACGAGACGAGCCGATAGCGTTCCTGCTCCGGCGTCACGGTCTCGTCGCCGATCAGCGCGTAGATGTCCTCGTCGAAGATCTCGCGCTTCTTGTCGGCGAGTTCCTTGAAATGGCCGAATGCCACGTTGAGCGCCTCTTCGCTCGGCAGCTCGATGCCGAGCTCCTTGAGACGCGTCTTGAACGCGCTGCGTCCCGACAGCTTGCCGAGCGTCAGGCGGTTGGTGGTCCAGCCGACGTCCTCGGCCCGCATGATTTCGTAAGTCTCGCGGTGCTTGAGCACGCCGTCCTGATGGATGCCCGACTCGTGCGCGAATGCGTTCGCGCCCACCACCGCCTTGTTCGGCTGGACCGGGTAGCCGGTGATCTGGGAGACGAGCTTGGACGCCGGTACGATCTGCGTCGTATCGATGCGCGTATCGCAGGCGAACAGGTCGCCGCGCGTGCGCACGGCCATCACGACTTCCTCGAGGGAAGCATTGCCGGCACGCTCGCCGAGGCCGTTGATGGTGCACTCCACTTGGCGGGCGCCGCCCAGCACGGCCGCCAGCGAGTTGGCGACGGCGAGGCCGAGATCGTTGTGGCAATGTGTCGACCAGATCACCTTGTCCGATGCCGGCACGGCCTCGATGAGCTTCCTCATGCGCTCGCCCCAGACTTCCGGGATGCTGTAGCCGACGGTGTCCGGAACGTTGATGGTCGTCGCGCCGGCCTTGATGACGGCGTCGAAGATGCGGCAGAGGAAGTCGAAGTCCGAGCGCACGGCGTCCTCGGCCGAGAATTCGACGTCGTCGGTGTAGCGCCGCGCCAGCTTGACTGCCGCGATCGCGGCCTCGACCACTTGGTCGGGCGCCATGCGCAGCTTCTTCTCCATGTGGATCGGACTGGTGGCGATGAAGGTATGGATGCGTCCCGACTTGGCCGGCTGAATGGCTTCGCCGGCCCGCGTAACGTCCTTCTCGTTGGCGCGCGCCAGCCCGCATACCGTCGATTCCTTGATGGCCTGGGCGATCGCCTTCACCGCCTCGAAATCGCCCGGCGAAGCGGCCGGGAAGCCGGCCTCGATCACATCGACGCGCATGCGCTCCAGCTGGCGGGCGATGCGCAGCTTCTCGTCCCTGGTCATGGAAGCGCCGGGGCTCTGCTCGCCGTCGCGAAGCGTGGTGTCGAAGATGGTGAGGTGCTGCTTGCTCATGGTGGTCTCCTGAGGAGTACTCAAAACAGCCTGCCGGCCGCGCCGTCAGACCTGAAGAAAAACCGGATTGTGGGGGAGTGGTTTGCTAGCGCGCGCGGCGCAGCAGCGGCAGCAGCTTGGCGCGCAGGGGATGCTGCGCCAGCAGAAGGCCGGAGAGGGCGAGAAAAACGGCAGTGAAGCTGAGGATCGCAAACATGGCTTCGACTATATCGACATTATTCCGGCGGCGCAACATTCTTGCCGCGGCTGTTGCGCTTGCCCAACAGCTCCCAGCCGAGCATGACGTAGCCCGACAGCGCGTAGGCGAGGAACAGTCCGAACAGCACGCCGGGCGGATACGAGGAAACCAGCGCATAGCCGAGCACGATGGCCGGCACCGCCATGAACGGCACGCTGCGGCGCAGGTTGATGTCCTTGCCGCTCCAGTAGCGCACCGTGCTTACCATGGTGAGGCCGGCGAACAGGGTCACCGCGAAGGCGTACCAGCGCACTTCCTCGCCCGGGATGCCCTGGTCGTTGACGATCCAGACGAAGCCGGCCACCAGCGCCGCCGCCGCCGGACTCGGCAGCCCCTGGAAGAAGCGCTTGTCGACGATGCCGATGTTGGTGTTGAAGCGGGCCAGGCGCAACGCCGCGCCGGCGCAATAGACGAAGGCCGCGATCCATCCCCACTTGCCCATGCCTTTCATGGCGAACTCGAACACCACCAGCGCGGGCGCTGCGCCGAACGACACCATGTCGGAGAGCGAGTCGTACTCGGCGCCGAAGGCGCTTTGCGTGCGCGTCAGGCGCGCGACGCGGCCGTCGAGGCCATCGAACACCATGGCGACGAAGATGGCCACGGCGGCCGCCTCGAAGCGGTCGGTCATCGCCTGCACGATCGAGAAGAAGCCGGCGAACAGCGCCGCGGTGGTCAGCAGGTTCGGCAGGACGTAGATGCCGCGTCGGCGCAGTTCCGGATTCATCAGTGCTTTGCGGGGGCGAAGGTCCGGCATGGCGAGAGCAGGCGCAAACAACGGAGCCGGTATTGTAGCCGCTCGCCATCACGGCGGCGCGCTCCCTTCATGACAGCAACTTGAAAAGCGCCCCCGCCGCCGCGCAGGCGCCGATCACCGGTATGACGCCGATCTTGTAGCGGAACAGCGCAATCGCCGCTGCCACGGCGGTCGCCGCGGAGAATGCCTGGAAGGATCCGTCGAACGGCGCCGCCGGCGTACCCTGCGGCCACAGCACGTGCCAGGCGAAGAACACGGCGAGGTTCACGATGACGCCGACCACCGCCGCGGTCACCGCCGTCAGCGGAGCGGTGAAGGCGAGCTTGCCATGGGTCGCCTCGACCACCGGCCCGCCGATGAGGATGAACAGGAAGCTCGGCAGGAAAGTGAAGTAGGTCGCCACGGTCGCGCCTGCCAGGCCGGCGAGGAACGACGCGTCGGCGCCGAACAGCTGCTTGGTCCAGCCGCCGACGAAGCCGACGAAGGTCACCACCATAATCAGCGGTCCAGGGGTGGTCTCGCCGAGCGCCAGGCCGTCGATCATCTGCAGGCCCGACAACCAGCCATGCTGTTCGACGGCGCCCTGGTAAACGTAGGGCAGCACGGCGTAGGCGCCGCCGAAGGTCAGCATCGCCGCCTTGGTGAAGAACCACCCCATCTGGGCGAGGTCGCCCTGCCAGCCCCAGGCGGCCGCCAGCGCGGCGATCGCGACGATCCACAGGGCAGCTCCGCCGAACAGCAGCCGCGCCAAGCGGGGCCGCGTGAACAGCGCGTGCTCGGGCGTCGGCGTATCGTCGTCGATCAGCGCCGCGCCGTAGCGCTTGTCCGCCGCGCCATGACCGCCGCCGGCGCGGAACTTGTCGGGCGCAACTCGCCCGCCGACGAAGCCCGCGGCGGCGGCGGCAGCCACGATGGCTGGGAAAGGCACGTCGAAGGCGAAGATCGCCACGAAGGCCGCCGCGGCGAGCGACCACAGCACCCCGTTCTTCAGCGCCCGCGAGCCGATGCGCCAGGCGGCGAACAGCACGATAGCGGTGACCGCCGGCTTCACGCCGTACAGGATGCCGGCAACCAGCGGAATGCCGCCGAATGCCATATAGACGTAACCGAGCGCCACCAGCAGGAAGAAGGAAGGCAGGAAGAACAGCAGGCCCGCGGCGATGCCTCCAGCCACGCGGTGCATCAGCCAGCCGATGTAGATGGCGAGTTGGATCGCCTCCGGCCCGGGCAGCAGCATGCAGTAGTTGAGCGCATGGAGGAAGCGCCGCTCGGAGATCCACCGGCGCCGCTCGACGAGCTCCTGGTGCATCATGGCGATCTGCCCGGCCGGACCGCCGAAGCTGATGAAGCCAAGCTTCAGCCAGTAGCCGAGCGCCGTCGCGAAAGGTACGGGAGGCGGGGGATGGGCCAGGTCGGTCGTGTCCACGTCGAACTCCTGCTCATGAGGCGGCTTTCCTCGATGTTAGCAAAGCCCATCCCTTCAACATCGGGTATCGTATCGCAATGGATTCGACAGACCCATCCGCGTCCCGTGCCGGCATTCCCCCGCTGCTCATCGCCGGCGGCATCCTTGCCTTCCTCGTGGTGCTCGTGATGGTCGTCGCGCTGGGCATGGTCTTGGCGTTGCGCGAGGACGTGGGCCGTCTCGAGGAACAGGCGCGCCGTTCCGCCAAGACGGCCAAGGCGCTGCAGGAGGAATTGGCGTCTCTGAAGGAACAGGCTGCTGCGCTCGACGCCAAGCGCCGCGCGCCGGCCGCGCCTGCGGCGACCAGCATCGATGCCGTCGATACCGCCAACGACTGCGTGATCCGGCCGGGCAGCTCAAACCCGATGGCCGGCTGCCTGCAGTTGGACCGCAAGTAGGGTCAACCGCGCCCCCCCGTCAGGCGCGTCAGCCAGGGCGTGAGGGCCAGCAGGGCGAATCCCGCGCCGAACGAAGATGCGACGAGGAACCAGTAGAGCGGAATGCCGCTGCCCTTGAGCAGCGCCTCCAGCGTCCCCGACAGGTAGTTCGCGACGGCGGAACTCAGCAGCCAGACGCCCATGAGCAGCCCGGCGAGACGCGCCGGCGCGAGCTTCGAAACCATCGCCAGTCCGACCGGAGAGAGCATGAGTTCGCCGACGGTGTGCAGCGCATAGACCGCCGCCAGCCATTGCGGGCCGACCGGACCGAAGCGCTCCGCGCGCTGCTGGGCGACGGCCAGCACCACGAAGCCGAGGCCGAGCACCATCATCCCGATCGCCTGCTTGGCCGTATCCGGCAGCGCATGCGGCGAGGTATCCAGCCGCGTCCAGGCGACGGAGAACAGCGGTGCCAAGGCAACGATCAGCAGCGGATTGATCGACTGGAACCACGAGGCCGGAATCTCGAAGCCGCCGAGGCGGCGATCGGTGAGGCTGTCGGCGAACAGGTTCATGGTGCCACCGGCTTGCTCGAAGCCCATCCAGAAGAACACCACGAAGAAGGCGACGACGCAGACGGCGACGATTGCCGCGCGATCCTCTGGCGGCAGCGACGGCAGGCCGCGGCGCCGCCACAGGGGGATGCCGACCGCCGCCGCAACGAAAAGCAGACCGAGCGCCAGGCGCTCCAGCGGCGACAGCGCGGCGAAGCCGGATGCCAGCCAGGGACGCGACGCGGCGAAAGCGGCCACGGCAAGCACGCTGGCGATGCTCGCTGCGGCGATGCGCACCCAGTCGCGACGCGCGATTTGCGCCTGGCCCGCGCGCAGGCCGGCTCCGCCGAGCAGCCGCTGCCACTTGAGCAGCGTGAACAGGGCGACCGCCATCCCCACCCCGGCGCTGGCGAAGCCCCAATGCCAGCCGAGCCGTTCGCCCAGCGTGCCGGCCACCAGCGGCGACAGGAAGGCGCCGAGGTTGATGCCCATGTAGAAGATCGTGTAGCCGCCGTCGCGCCGCGGGTCGTGCTCGCCGTAGAGCATGCCGACCATGGTCGAGGTGTTGGGCTTGAAGAAGCCGTTGCCGACGATCAGCAGGCCCAGCGCCACGTGCAACAGCGCCGGGACCGCCATGGCGAAATGGCCGAGCATCATAACCGTGGCGCCAACCACTGCGGCCTGCCGGATGCCGAGCCAGCGGTCCGCCAGCCAGCCGCCGAACACCGGCGTCAGGTACACCAGGGCGGTGTAGATCCCGTAGAGCTCGAGGGCATCGGCACGCGCATAGCCGAGCGACTTGACCAGGTACAGCACGAGCAGCGCCCGCATGCCATAGTAGCTGAAGCGCTCCCACATCTCGGTGAAGAAGATCACCTTGAGGCCGGGCGGGTGCCCGGGTTCAGGACTGGAAGCGTTCCAGTTCTTCACGCGTATTGACGTTGGCGAAGGCTGCGGCGTCGTCGAAGTCCACCTTCGCCAGTCTCAACGACGCCAGCCAGGCTCCCATGGAACGACCTCCTCCGGCGAGGAATTTGCCTAGCTGCGATGCCAGTTCCCGCCGTACGAGCGCGAATACCGGCTGCTCGCGCCCGGCGGCGCACGCCATCGCCGCATCCGCCGCCGCGCCTTCCAAGCCCGCCTGCAACCGCGCGACCAGATCGTGCGGCAGGAACGGGGCATCGCAGGGAACGCAGGCGAGCAGTGGCGTGGGGCAAGCGTGCATGCCCGCGTGTACGCCCGCGAGGGGACCCGCGAAACCGCCGACGCAATCCGCGACTACAGGCTTTCCAAGTTTCGCGTAGGCCTCCGCGTTCTGGTTGGCGTTGACCAGCACCGCTGCCACCTGGGGCTCGAGCCGCTCGATCACCCAGGCCGCCAAGGGCCGGCCACGCAGCAGCTGAAGCCCCTTTTCGACGCCGCCCATGCGGCGGCCGAGGCCGCCGGCAAGCACCAGGCCCGTGACTGTGGCGCTTGCCGGCGAAGACAAGATCGGAGGATCGTCAGGCGTTGGCCAGCGCGCGCTCGACGCGAGCGTCGGCCTCGCGCGCCAGTTCCGTAAGCCGGGCGTCGCCAAGGATGCGCATCATCGCCGTCGGCGCGACGAACTCCAGGGAAACGCGGCCCGGTGCGGTCTCGCGCACCACGGCATTGCAGGGCAATAGGCTCGCCACGTCGCTGTTGGTGGAGTAGGCCTCGAACGCGAGGTTCGGATTGCAGGCGCCGAGGATCACCGTCGGGACGATGTCCTTGCCGGTCTTCTCCTTGATCTTGGCGTGCATGTCTATGCGCGTCAGGACGCCGAAGCCTTCGGCGGCCAGCGCCTTGGCGGCGCGCTCGATGGCGCGGTCGAAGGTATCCGCGATCTCGCGCTTGAAGTTGATGCTCGTCACGGCGTCTCTCCTCTTGGCTGCGAGATGCGATGTCTGGTGGGGCGGCGACTACCGAATAACCCGCCACAAAGCCCATAAACATGGGCAGCGCGTTTATCGGCTTTTCGAGTTACCCCAATAGTTACCCCTACCTCGTCGCCGCTGCCCGACTTTGCGATACAGTTTAACGGCCTTCCTACTTGTCCGCCAGCCGCAAATATTACCGGACTGCGTATCAGGTTAAAGCTGGCGGGGCCATTTGATTTTGCCGTGCCATTGGAACATCGTATGGCCCATATACCGCGCCCCGCCACACCGTGCGTCACCCCATGACCCCGCAACCCGTTACCGCCCCGACGAGCATCGCCGGCAGCCACTTCACCGACGAGCAGCGCCTCGAAGCCGTGACCGTGTTCGCCATGTCGGGCAGCATGGCCGAGGTCTCGCGGCGAACCGGGATCGCGGAGTCCACGTTGTCCGGTTGGCGGCATACCGAATGGTGGCCCCGGTTGGTCGAGGAGGTCCGTACCCGTAAAAACGCGGAGATCGACGCGGGACTGACGCGGGTCATCGAGAAGGCCATCTGCGCGGTTGAGGACCGGTTAGACAACGGTGATGTGCTGCTGGTCAAGGGCGAGGAAGTCCGCGTACCCGTGCGGGCCAAGGATGCGGCCATTGTCGCCGGGGTAATGTTCGACAAACGCCAGCAGCTTCGCGACCCGCAGAACAGACCGACCAGGGAGGAGGCTGAGGAAGATTTGCAGCGCCTCGCTGATCGCCTGCTTGCCCTACAAAGCAGCGTCCAGCGGCGGATCATCGAGGGCGAGGTCAAGGTGCTGCCCGAACAGTCGCCGTCCGCTATCCCGCCGGGGTTTGGGCCAACTTGACGCGCGGGTTAGTAAGCCTACCTGCATGCCAGACTGCCATCGGGCATGCGCGCGCAATAGCGCCCAGGTAATGCGTAACTCCCATTCGGAAGTCTCAATTGATATCCACTTGGGCCAACGGAACTGCCGTTAGGCAATTGCAGCGTCAGACCACCTGGACCCGAGTAGCCCACATTTGGCAGCCGCGCTTGGTAACCATTGGGACCGGAGTAGCTGCCGTTAGGCAGTCGTTGGTCAATGCCGTTTGGACGGGCGTAGCTGCCATCAGGCAGTCTCGGGTAGTACTGAGCGCTGGCGACCCCAGGGATGAGCGCAGCGGCTAACACTAGGAGCTTCATTACGTATCTCCAGTACAACTGGAGAACGTTTGACCCCGTTGCCGCGCAAGAGTGCCGAGGCCCAGCAGTCGGGAAAACCAAGGGGGTGGGGGAGGAAAAACAATTCCGCTGGCATCGGCCTTATAGGGGCTTCCCAAATTCGCGCCACTGTAAAGAGGCGAATCGACGGTAGATCTGCTAACAGCAATGGCCCTCGTGGCCGAATCGGCGGGGTGAGTAACGACGCATTGATGCCCCAGGTTATACGCGTCTGCGCGCTCCCATCGGAACTACTCGAACTCAGACCAACGTCGACCGTCGAGATATCGTGCAAGCTCAGATGCATCCAAAGCGTCCAGGCCAGCAATATTGAAATAGCGCTTGCTGGAAAACATGCCGCCAGGAGAGTCCTTCTGAAAGTTGGTTGGGTACAAGGACCCAAGAAGGAACACGCGGGTCGGGCCATCTGTCGGACGCATCTCACGGACCTTGGCAACGGCACGCGATAGGTATTCATCGTCCGATCCAGGCAGGTTCTTCCACTTAACAGCGGAGGCCCCGTTTTGAAGGTCGATGTCAGCGACCGCCTCAATCTCAGCAACAAGCTCGACGCGCTTGTCGCGATACATCCCGAAGAAGCGCGCCCTTCCGTGATTGTATGCGCCGCTCTCTGCTGGGCACATGTAAACGCCTCCCTCAGTGATGTCTTCTGGCAGTCCTGCACAATTGATTACGTCCAGCCATTCTCGCCAAGATGGGAGCAGATCTTCCTCGTTGAGGAATCCACGGAAATCGGAAACCGCGTCCGAAAGGTTCTTGGATAAACCAGGAATCAAAAGGGCTCCGGCAAGATCTTCAAACGCAACTGCCCGGAAGAGAATAGTTTGGCGATACTTCGTTTCGCAGAGGTCGCGGACACGGATGAATCTGTTCAAATCGTTCGTTTCAAAATTTCCAAGTGCAATTAGTATCTTCTCTCCAGTGACTTCGCAATCCAAGGCAGCCAAATGACGTTCGAGCTGTTCGTCATAAAACCAATCGTAATTTTTTGTCTCAATGTAGACTGTAAATGGATGCTGGACGATCAGGCCATCTGGAATGCTTCCTCCTCGGCGTTCCTGCTGCCTGAACGACACCCCTACGTGGCTGGCAAAGTCATCCCCGCAAAGGGCGCCGAGCACTTCTCCTAGATACTTCGGATTCTCCTCATAGAGCATTTTCAGAATCAGAAGACAGTAGTTTGTTACTCGGTTCTCTCGTTGAGAGTACCCAGAGAACAAAGATATCGGCTTGCTCATTAAGATCTCCCTCTCACTCCCATCCGACGATTCAAGAG